>CAJQQH010000139.1 GCA_905480405.1 uncultured Polaribacter sp.
TTCCACACACATTCCACTTCTCTCCTATCGTCGTTTCGTAAAAAGAGTGTTCCATTAACATTGTAGAGAAACATTTTAGAAGAAAAAAATAAGAAAATGTAGAAGTTTAAACTTCGCTTTTACCAAAGCAAAGTTACATAACGCAGAACATTATAGTACATTTTTAATTAGGGATTATCCAGTGGATGATTCATAATTAAAAGCTATTTAAAGGAATAAACAAATGATAACTATAATTAGCCGTTATGTAAAAGATACTTCAGTTATTGTTAAATTACATTAATAGAGCGTCTTGATTCAAAGATGAATAAAACAACAATATATCGTGTTTTAGACAAGCTAGAAGATGATGGTTTTTTACATTCGTTTTTGGGTAAAAACGGGCATAAATGGTATGCGAAATGTAGTGGTTGTTCTAGTGCTGAACATCATGATGTTCATCCACATTTTCAATGTTCAGATTGTGGAAAAGTAGATTGTTTATCTACAGATGTTCTTATTCCCAATATTCCTAATCGTAAAGTTGATGTGTCTCAAATATTACTTCAAGGAACCTGTGAAGATTGTTTGATTTAAATAGTATATATTTAATAATAAAAAACCACCCTTAATATTACTCGTTAAAGCTTTTAAGGATAGTTTTTATTACAAACCAAATAAATATTTTTAATACTCTTGATACGTATTAAGAAGCAATAAATTTATCAATATCTTCTTTTTTAATTTCAGGATTTGCACCTTCACTCCCAGCAACTATAGCGCCAACTGCACAAGCAAAATCTATCGCTTTTTGTGGTTCTATGTCTTTTAGTAATTTATTAATTAAAGATGCTAAAAAAGAGTCTCCAGCACCAACAGTATCCTTAACTTCTATTTGATAACCGCTATTATAATAAAAGATGTCATTATAATATAATATTGCTCCATGACGTCCTTTTGTTACACAAATAGATTTTGTATTGGTTAATTTTGCAATGAACTTAATATTATGTTCTAAAGAATGCTTTTTAGAATTTAATGTTTTAGATATTTCAAAAATCTCATCATCATTAAATTTAATAAAATCTGCTTCTTGCATTAAGTGATTCAACACTTCTGTTGTATAATATGGTTCCCTTAAATTAACATCAAAAATTTTATATTTTGCGATCTTTAAAAGTTCATATAATGTGTTTCTTGATGTTTCATCTCTAGCAACTAAACTTCCAAATACAAAAGCATCAGCAGATGCTGTTATTTTCTTTGCGTTTTCTGTTAGTTGAATATTATCCCATGCTCTTGGAAACATGATGTTATAAGACGCAGAACCTTTATCGTTCAGCATTACTTTTACTTTTCCTGTTTTTAAATCTTTACTTACTTGTAAATCATCTACATTAATGTTGTTTTTTTTAACAAAATTAATGATCTCATCTCCTTTCTCGTCTACTCCTACACTACTTATTATTGATACTTTATTATCTAATGATTGTAATCGTATAGCCACATTTAATGGGGCGCCTCCTATTTTTTTATGTGATGGAAATACATCCCATAAAACTTCTCCAAAACAAACTATATTTGACATTTAAATTTCGTTTAAAATATTACTATTAATATCTTTTACAGACTTCTCTATCCCATTTTTTAAAATCTTATTATAGCTTGTTGTATAAGCATCTACAAAAATTTTAGACTCTTTTAATTTCCCAAAAACGGATTCAATTCCTAAAAAAATGGTTGGGTTATTTTTTGATGCTATGGCTTTTTGCTTTAAAGTAGTTTTCATTACATCTTTAATTAATAAAGCTTTACCAAACTCGTTAACACCAACACTATAAATTGCCCATGCTGCAATTATAAAAGCGGCATGATTTATTACACCATTTTGTTTTATTTGAGCGTTAATTGTTGGCAGAATAAATATTGGAATTTTAGCAGAACTTTGAGAACAAATTCTATCAATTTGATCTTTTATATATCTGTTACCAAATCGTTGTATTAATGAAAATTTATAATTTTTTAAATTAACACCTTCTAGACTACCTAATATTGGAGTGACTTCATTCCCCATATAAATTCTTAAAAAAGAACTGATATCTGGGTTGTTTACAGCTTCGTCTATAGTAGAATATCCAAATAAATCACCAAGAATACCAAGTACAGAATGTCCTGCGTTTAATAAACTGAGTTTCATTTTTTCGTAAGGCACAACATCTTTTACAAATTGAGCACCAACAGTTTCCCAAGTAGGTCTTCCTGAAACAAAATCATCTTCAATTACCCATTGCTTAAATGGTTCGCAAACTACTGGCCAAGAATCATCAATACCAGAAGACTCACTTAAATCTACAATATCACTTTGCGCTGTAGCTGGTGTAATTCTATCTACCATAGCATTTGGGAAAGACACGTTATTCTCTACCCAATCAACTAATTCTGGTTCAGCAATTTTAATATAGCTCATCAACATTTTTTTAGCTACATGTCCGTTACCTTGAATATTATCGCACGATTGTATGGAAACTCCTTTTAGGTTTAGCTCTTTTCTTAATTTTAAAGCTTGTGTTAAATAACCAAAAATAGTTTTTGGTGCTTTTGGATTCTTTAAATCATGTTGAATTTCTGGATTCTCAAAATTGAAATCTCCAGTTACTTCATTGTAATTATAACCACCTTCAGTAATTGTTAAAGTGATGATTTTAACATCTGGACTCGCCATTTTTTCAATGACTTTTATGGGGTTTTCTGGTGCATACAAACACTCAACAATAGAACCAATAATTCTTTTTGTTAACGTACCATCTAACTCTTTTACAATTAAAGTATATAGTCCGTCTTGCTCTTTTAGTGTTTTGTAAATTTTTGTATCAAAATCTAACAAAGCAACACCACAAATACCCCAATCTGTTATCGATTTGTCATGTAATAATTGATCTGTATAAAAAGCTTGATGCGCTCTATGAAAACCACCGATACCAACATGAACAATTCCTGTTTTCACCTTAGATCTATCGTATAGAGGTATTGAAACTCTATCTTTAAATTGAGATAGGTTCTTATTATTTAATGTATAAGTTACCATTGTTTGTTTTTTATTTTCGTTCAAAACGTTGAAGTAATACAGCAAAAATGATAATAGCTCCTTTAACTACTTGTTGCGGATAAGATGGAACATTTAATAAGTTTAAAATATTACCTATTAAGCCTAAAATAAGTACGCCCATTAATGTATTAATAGCTGTTCCTTTACCTCCATTTAAACTTGCACCACCAATTACAACAGCCGCAATAGCATCAAGCTCCCAAGCCATTCCCATATTTGGCGAACCTAAATTTGTTCTTGAGGCAACTACAATAGCTGCAATAGCTGCTAATGAACCTGAAATTGCGTATACTAAAAATTTATATTTTGATACTTTTATTCCAGATAAACGCGAAGCTTCTTCATTACTTCCCATAGCGATAATTAGCCTTCCAAATACATTGTATCTCAACATTACCATTGCTAAAATGACAATAAGGAAAAATACAAGTGCTATGTTAGGAACTCCTAATATTGAATTATTTGCAAAATTAGACATAAATTCTCCTCCTGGTGTTTTAAAAGTAATTGGAGATCCTTTTGAGTAAATAAACCCTAAACCTCTAGCCACAGTCATTAATGCTAAAGTTGCAATAAAGGGTGCCATTTTTTGATAAGCAACCAAATAACCAGCAACACTACCTAACCCAAAACCTATTATTATTGTTAATATAATTGCAAGTGGTAAAATTACCGTATTTACTAAAATAGCAAAGGTTACTGCTAATAAGGCTACCATAGAACCTACAGATAAATCGATACCACCTGTTAGAATTACAATTAACATTCCTATACTAATAATACCAATACCTGAAACCTGTTTTAATAAATTAGAAAGGTTTACTGATGTAAAAAACACATCTGAAATTAATGCTGAAAAAATGACAAGCAATACAAATATGAAAATTGTATTATGTTTTATTACAAATTTTAAGATGTTACCAGGACTGCTTAGTTGTTCTTTTATTGTTAAAGCCATGATTTATATATTTTTTTTTAAAACTGTTTGTTTTAGTGGTTTTCCAATTGAGTAACGTAAAATGTTCTCTTCAGAAAATTCTGATTTTGCTAATTCCCCATAAAAAGTACCTTCATGCATGACTAAAATACGATCAGCAATACCCATAATTTCTGGCATATCTGATGATATTACAACAACTCCAACACCTTTTTTTGCTACTTCATTTATAAGATTGTAAATCTCTACCTTCGCACCAACATCTACACCTCGAGTGGGTTCATCAATAAAAATGACTTTACTATCGATGCTTAACCATTTTGCTAATGCAACCTTTTGTTGATTACCACCACTTAAATTTTTAACATTAACTTCAGAACTTGGTGCTTTTATATTTAATTTATCAATTAAACCTAAAACATTTTCAAACTCTTTATCAACATTTAAAAATCCTAACTTATTAGAAATTGACTTTAAACTTGTAACACTTATGTTTTTACGTATAGATAGTGGTAAAAAAACACCTTCTTCCTTTCTATCTTCGGATACAAAACCGATTTCATGACCAACAGCATCTACAGGAGAATTGCATTTTATTTCTTTACCATTTAATATTAAAGTACCGGATTTCTTTTTATCAGCACCAAAAATAAGTTTAGCTGTTTCTGTTCTTCCACTTCCTCCTAAACCAGCTATTCCTAATACTTCTCCAGGTTTTACATCAAATGACACATCATGAACTAAGTTGCGCCTACCGTTTAAGTTTTTAACTTCAAAAATGGGTTCTTCTCCTATTTCAGCATCTCTAACTGGATATAAATCTTTTAATTCTCTACCAATCATTAAGCGAATAACACCATCGGTATCAGTATCAGAAACAGCCATACTACCTGTATCCACACCATCTCTAAGAACTGTAACCGAATCTGCTATTTTAAAAATTTCCTCTAAATGGTGAGAAATGTAAATGATTGAGATTCCTTTTTCTTTTAATTTAAATAGATTGTCAAATAATTTTTGAGTATCCGTAGGATCAAAAACGGTAGTAGGTTCGTCTAAAACTAATACTTTAGTGTCTTCAGATAATGCTTTTGCAATTTCTACAACTTGTTTTTGAACAATACTTAAATCTCTAACTCTAGATGAAGCATCTATTTCAAACCCTAAAGAGTCAATTAATTCTTGAGCGTCTTTGGTTATTTTTTTCCAATTCATCCAAAATTTACTTGCACCTAATTTGTGTAAATAAATATTTTCTGCAACAGATAAATCGTTTACTAGAGAAAGCTCTTGGTACACAACACTAATGCCTAAAACCTGACCATCGTGAGTGTTTTTTGGTGTAATTTCTTTACCATTAAGTAATACTTGACCACCGTCTTTTTGATGAACTCCACTCAGAATTTTTACGAGTGTAGATTTACCTGCACCATTCTCTCCAAGTAAAGCATGAATTTCACCATGCTTTACTTTTAAATTTACATTTTCAAGCACAGAAACAACACCGAAACTTTTTGATATTCCGGTCATTTCAACACGGTATTCGCTTTCTGAGTTTTTCATGTCAATTGGTTTTAGTTGTTAAAATAATGCTTTCGGGTTGTAGTATTTAGCAGCGTTTTCTTTTGTAATTAACAATGGAGCTGTAAAAGATGTTTTAGGAAAATCTCTTTTTCCATTCATATATTCAATTGCATATTCTACAGCATTCTTACCAATTTGAACAGGGCTATTCATTGCTGTACAACCATAAAAATCTGTATCCATAATATATTTTATAGCTTCCTTTTGTCCATCTGCACCAGCAACAATTAAAATATCATCTGTTTTACCAGCTTGAGCAATTGCTTTAATTGCTCCTAAAACACAAACATCAGATTCTGTAATTACAACATTAATATCTGGATGCGCAACTAAAATATCTTCCATTGCCTTTAATCCTCCAGCATAAGACCATTCTGTATATGCCTGTGTTTTAACATCTAAATTAATTTTACCTTGCGTTCTTAATTGTTCTTCAGTAATACCTTGTAATAATCCTTGTTTACGAGTTCTACCTACTGGATTTCCTGCATTACCACTTAATAATGCAATATTCATTTTTTTGCTTCCAAATTTCTTTGCTACCCACTCGCCTGCTAATTCTCCATTTGCCAAATTGTTAGACTGAATTGTAGTTACAAAATCTGCAGAAGGATCTATAGAACTATCAATAATAAATACAGGAATACCTGCAGCCTTTGCTATTTTTGTTACCCCAACCAATGCATCAGGATCTTTAGGATTCAATAATAAAACGTCAACACCTTTTGTAATTAAATCTTCTACAGCTGCAATTTGTTTGTTAATATCATTTTGCCCATCAGCAGAAAGGAAAATCATTCCATTATTTTCTACTGTAGATTGTATGCTTTGTAATAAGGCTTGATAATAAGGTGCATTTAGAGAGGGCGTACAATAACCTATTTTTTTACCTTTTAAATCGATAACACTTTCTATTATTTCTACTGTTTGTTCTGTACTACCTACATTTACCTTTTTACTACTTGTTTGTTCAACACAACTTGCTAAACTTAATAATAGTATAAATGTTACTAAAGGCTTGAATAATTGTTTTAAAACTGATTTTGTTTGTATTGTTTTCATATAGATATAAGTAAAATATAATTTTTGTTTTTATAAAGTAATTTTATTCTTAAGTACAGTATTTTTTTTCTTCTACATCTCCATAATATTTAAACTAATTTGTAATTTTCTGTGATCCAATAATTCATTTAATGTTACATCTCCTTTTTCATAATTATAAGTTTTTATCATAAATTACAAAAAGTTATATGATTTTTTAGTCAATACATTTTTTTTAAAGTTATCATGAATAACAAAATCTACAAAATTTCTCTAAAAAACAATACTAAGTAAATTTGAAAATTATTTATAAAACTCGCTACACTTGTAACCAGTATTTCCCAAAAACTCCGTAGTAAATCATTTACCTATAAAGCGTCATAAAGACGCTTGATAAACAAATGTATATAAAATAATAATACAAATTCATAAAAACCAAGAAAATAAATCCTTATGCTATTGATGATATTATAATATTTACAAGTAAAGTCTATATGCATTTAATAAAAGTTTTAATATGACGTTTATTATTATTTTTTAAAATATTAATGTAGATTTACATTTATAAATTAAAATATGGAAATTAAAAAAATCCCTAATTTATCGGTAGATTGTGTTGTTTTTGGTTATGATACTGATACAAAATCTTTAAATGTTTTATTAATAAAACGTTATTTAGAATCTAAAAAAGAAGATGAAATACTTGTTGATGATTATGTATTAACAGGATATCATGTATTTGAAAATGAAACTTTAGATGAATCTGCTTCTAGAGTATTAAAAGAGTTAACAGGATTAACTAATATTTATAAAAAACAATTTAAAGCTTTTGGTAATCCTGATAGATTAAAAAACCCAAAAGATTTAATCTGGATTAAAAATGAAAATTTTAATTTAAGAACAATTACAATCGCCTATTATTTTCTATTAAAAACCGAAGATGTTAGTATAAAGAACAATGTTTATAAACCAAAATGGTTTTCTATTAATAAATTACCTGAATTGGGTTTTGATCATCAGCAAATTATATTGGAGGCTTATGAAGATCTAAAAATAAAATGTTTACAAGACCCTATAATTTTTGAGTTATTACCGGATAAATTTACGATTAATGATGTGCAAGATGCGTATCAATCTATTTTAGGAATAGAAATAGATAATAGAAACTTTAGAAGGAAATTAATTAATAAAAAATATATCGTCTCTTTAGACGAGAAACAAGTTGGCGTTTCGAAAAAACCAGCACAGTTATATATGTTTAGTAAAGATGTTTACGACAAAATGTTCCAAAAAAATTATTTAATTAGCATTTAATGGGTACAAAAACTTTTATTTTTGATATGGACGGTGTAATTATTGACTCTGAACCTTTCTGGAGACAAGCACAAATAGAAACATTACATAAATACAATGTGTCTATTACCATAAGCGACTGTATTAACAATACAATGGGAAGAAGGATTGATGATGTAGCACTAATATGGTGTAAACTGTTTCAATTAAATGTGAATTCTAAAATACTAGAAAAAGAAATTATAGATGCTGTTGTTAGCTTAATTAATATAAAAGGCGAATCAAAAAAAGGGCTTTATGAACTTTTAAGTTTTTTGTCGAAAAAAAAATTTAATATCGCTTTAGCAACCTCTTCTAGTCAGCCAATTATTAATGCTGTTTTTAACAGGTTATCGATAGCTGATTATTTTGATGTTGTTTGTAGTGCAGATGATGAGGTTTATGGAAAACCACATCCTGCAGTCTATTTAAAAGTAGCTAAAAAGTTAGATGTACAAGCTACTAATTGTTGGGTTTTAGAAGATAGTGTTACGGGTTTAATTTCTGCAAAAGCTGCCGCTATGAAAACAATCGTAATTCCGGAAGATATTAAAGATCCTAGATTTACTTTGGCGGATGTTATGTTACCTTCTATGTTAGAAATTATCGATTACTTAAAGGTAGATTAAATATATTTAAAGTTATTCTTTTTTCCATTCCCACTTCTACTCTTTCTCTGCATAAGATCAATTACAAGAACATAAATTTAGATTTTAATTCTTTCTCTTTTTTCCATAGATGAATAAAAACCAAAAAAAAATATAGACTTTTTATAATTTCATTGAATTTTACGAGAAATTATACTATCGTACCCAGACACAGTTGCAGTATTTAGGCATTTAACTGCTTCATCTATTTTGGATTACAATTAAAATTATAATATATGGGGTTAGGTTGGTTCTAAATTACTGAGATTGCTTTAAATCTTTTTTAAATGATTAAATACACTTATTGTTAATGGGATAAAAAGAAATCCACCAATTATAAATACGATAAACGCTTTTTG
>CAJQQH010000140.1 GCA_905480405.1 uncultured Polaribacter sp.
AAATGATTATGTTTAGTTTAACATACTCAATTGTTGTTTTTAAGTGACGAGTTGTTAAAACTAACTAAACCTCTTTCCTATTAAATCTTTTAACGCTTTAAATAATGTGTAATAAATATATATTTAAAATAAAACTATTCGATTTTTAATCAATCCAACTCTTAAAATCCTTTACACGTTCTCTACTTACAATAATTTCAGTATCGGAATAAGACTGTAAAACTAACTTTAAACGTGAGTTAGAATACGCAATAATATCTTTTATGGCGTTTATATGTACTATAAAAGTTCTATTAACTCTGTAGAATTGTTCTGGATTTAATTGCTCTTGCCAATGCTCTAAAGAATGATCTATTAAATAACTTCTACCAGAGTTTGTGTGTATATAAGTAGCTTTATTTTCGCTATAAAAACACTCTATCTCATCTACATGAATAATTTTTATATGCTGACCAATTTTAATAGTAAACCGTTTTTTAAACTTTCTATCTAAAGGATTTATTAAAAGCTTTCTAATATCATCTATATTAACTTGTATATCTGTAGTTTTAGATTGGTTTAATTTATATTTATCTACAGCAACCTCTAACTCTTCGTCGTCTAAAGGTTTTAATAAATAATCTATAGAGTTTAATTTAAATGCTTTTAAAGCATATTCATCAAAAGCGGTTGTGAAAATTATAGCGGACTTTACCTCTATCTCTTCAAAAATTTCGAAGGACAAACCATCTGATAACTGAATGTCTAAAAATATTAAATCTGGATGTTCGTTTTGCTGAAACCAATTGATAGATTCCTCTACAGAATGTAACATTGTTTTTGCTTCTATACCCAATGCTAACAACATTCTATTTAACCTTCTTGCTGCTGGTTTTTCGTCCTCTATAATTATTACATTCATTCTTTTACTAAATTTTAAATTAGAATAATAAAGCTATTTACTAAATATCCTCCTCCATTATTTTTTTAATTTTTCTTTCTTCCCAATTTTTACCCAGACCTATTAAATTAAATCCGAATACTTTTAACCAATGAAAAAATAAGCCTGTTCCCCAACCTATAGCAGAAAACCAAAACCAATGAAAATGTGGCTCGAACCTTAAATTTACAAAAACAATTACAGATATTATTATACAGTAAATTGTTAAGTGTGTATAAAACCCTTTAATTTCTTTTACTCTTTTTTGAGCTTTAAGAAAACTTTGTTCTTTTTTAAATTTAGAATCCATTTTTTTTATTATTATTTTCTTCTTCTTTTAAGTATTCTTTAATCTTGCGATCTTCCCAGTCTTTGTTAAATAAATTAGGGAAACCAAATACCTTTGCAGCATGAAAAATTAAAAATATTCCCCACCAGAAGAAAAATCCATAATTATTTAAGTCTGTAAACGCTTCTATAACAGAATCCCCATAAGAAATATCTTTATAAATTCTTCTACCAATAAATATAAAGTTAATGATTAGGTAAAAAACTAAGTGTTTATAAAATTTTTTTATTTCTTCTACCCTCTTTTGAGCTCTTTCATATCTTTCAGATACATGATTTTGTTCCATAATTTTAATGCTTTTTATTCATTAACTCCTCTAACTTACTTTTTTCCCATTTATCAATAAAGCTAATTTTATATCTAAAAGCTACAAAACCATGAATAACTAATCCTATAAACCATAGCAATGCATTTATCCAAATATTTGTTTTTATCCACGCTATAGAATTAATATTATCTACATAATTTTCAAAAAAACTGATTATACTATTAGATAAAAATAAAAGAACTAGCATCATAATTACAAATATTTGTAAATGATTATAAAAATTCTTAATTCTTTTTACTCTTTTTTCTGCTTCTTTAAAAGAAATATTTTGATCATTTAATTTCATTACAAATAAAATTTAAAATTGATTATCATTCATATATTTTTCAATCTGTTTTTTCTCCCAATCTTTACCAAAAAATAAATTAGATCCAAAAACGCCTAACCAATGAAAAGCAATTCCTATTCCCCAAAAAAACCAAGTTGCATACGTACCAAAATGAGTAGTTGCACCAACAAAAGTAAATTCATTATCGCTATCGTTTGTTAATCCAAAAATTATAATAGAAGAGATAAAAATATTTACGATTACATAAACTGCTAAATGAATGTAAAATCCTTTAATCTTCTCTACTCTTTTTTTTGCTAATAAATACTTGTGTTCTTCATTATATTCTCTTTCCATCTTATCTTTTTTTTAGTTGTACTTGTTGTTTTTATCATCTTTCATCATCTCCTTAATTTTACGGTCTTCCCAATTTTTTCCTAAGAAAATATTATAATTATTAACTTCTAAAAAATGAAACGTTAAACCGATTCCCCATCCAAAAATTGGAAACCAAAACCAGTGAAACCCAGAAGAGAATCTTAAATTAATAAATATTAAAAAAGGTATTACTATACAATAAGATGCTAAATTCTGGTAAAATTCTTTTAATTTCTCTACCCTTTCTACTGCTCTCACATATTTGCTGTTTTCTAAATCATTAGAATTAAATGTCATATTATTTGTTTTAGTTAAGAGAGGCAAACTCACCTTAAACGCTTTATTATTATTTTCTATTATTACTTTTCTATTACTAATTAAACCATATCTATCTACAATATTTCTTAAACCAACCTTGGTACTTTTTCCTAAGGTTTCTTTAGGGTTGATATTGTTTTCTATGATTAAAAAATTATCATGCTCGTAAATATTTATCTCTAAAGGTTTACTAGAAGAAACTACATTGTGCTTTACTGCATTTTCTAATAAAAGCTGTAAAGAAAGTGGTACAATTTTAAGCTCATTACTACTAACACTATTAGGTATATTAAATTTTACAGCATCTTCAAATCGCATTCCTAATAACTCCATATAGGTTTTTGCAAACTTTAACTCTTCTGTAAGCGTTGTTAGATCTTTATTTCTTTGCTCTAAAACATATCTATACACTTTAGATAATTTGGTTGTAAATTTTTCTGCTTGTACAGGATTTTCACCAATTAAACTTGTTAGTACATTTAAGCTATTAAATAAAAAGTGCGGATCTATTTGGCTTTTTAAAGATTCAAATTTTGCAGTTTCTGTTTTTGCTACTATTTCTTGTTTTGTAGTTTCTTTGTTTACAGAAGCTTTCCAGTTTGTCATAAACCCTCTTGCATGTAAAAAAGTAGAAATACCTAAAGAAAGAACTATATAAAACAGATGAACCCATAAAAAATCTCCTTTAAAAAAATTTTCTCCACTGTTGTTATTTATAATTACAAAAACAACATAATCTATAGCTAAAACTACAGGAATAGTGTATAAAACTGTACCTATAATTCCTGCCCAAACTCTTTGATTTGTTTGGGTAATCCAATCCCATTTTTCAGATAAATAATTATTAATAATACCATTTCCAAAAGCTAATCCAAAACAATACAATCCAGAAATTCCAAAAGAGACTGCAATACCGTATAAAGTTGTTTGTCTAAAAATAACACTAAAAATCACACCAAATAAAAGAGTTAACTTTAAGCATAACATAGCTCCTTTTTTTAAGCTTCTTATTGTAAAAACTTCTTGATTTTCCATTGTCTTTGGTATTAAATAATAAAGTTGTCTAATCTACTAAAATCTTATGTTTAATTTTAGATTTTTATCAGTAACTATAAATTTTGCTTTGTCAAATTGTGGATATCCAAAACCTAAAGTATTATTAGAAGCCCCGTAATCTTCTTCTGGTCTTCCTTGAGCAGAAAAATCCATTATTCCATTTTCATTTAAATCATGAAGACAAATAATAGCATATTCACCAGCATTTACATTTTCGAAAACAGCAATACTTTTTCCTTCTATAATTTTACTCTGTTTAGATTGCAACGGTTCTGCCATAAAAGTTGCTTTGTTATATAAAGAAAAACCTACAATTCCTTTATTAGATGTTACATTATCTACAGATGCTGTAATTGTTATTTTCTCTTGTGCGTTTATTGTATTTGAAATAAATAAAACCGCCGATGCTAAAATTGCTACTAAAAATTTCATGTTTTTTATATTTAATGGTTAATTATGGTACAAATATGCAACGGATATCAAGTTTTATAAATTAAAGAATACCGAATTGTATTTTTTAATGGACGAACTGTAAAAACCGAGGTTAAAATTAAGCAACAATATTAATTCTTGTAAACTACAATTGTTTTTAATAAACATAATCTATAAATTAATAGATTAAAAAAAGTCTTTTCTAAAGAATTAATAAATAATAAATTGATTTATTATTAAATTGATAAAAGTTTAAAAAAAAGATTGGATTTTTAATATCAATTAAAAAAATATTTTACATTTACACCATGTTTACTACAAAAAATAAAACAAATACTATGGTTACCAGGTTGCGCTTTCGCAACTTAATTCGCTAATTCTAAAATTAAGCAAAAGGAAACCCATAATTTTTATTTTTTACCATGTACAATTCAACAAACCTTAAAAGCCCACAAAACACTATTATTTTTTTAAATAATAAAAATTCTGTACGCCGCTTTTTCTTTAACCGCCCTTTGGGTGTTTAATTAATTATGGAATTAGGTGAGTCCAATTCTGCATTTCAAAACAACATTTCAAATACATTTAATTTTAAAACATCAATACAATGCAAATTGTAATTGCAAATAAATCACATACTGTTTACGCAGAAACTATCTGTAAAACCATAGAAGAAGCCTCTAAAGTTAGAGGAACTGGTATCGCTAAAAGAAAACCAGAATATGTTGCCTCTAAAATGGAAAACGGTAATGCTGTAATTGCTTTAGATAACGGAAAATTTGCAGGTTTCTGCTATATAGAAGCTTGGGGACATGGAAAGTTTGTAGCCAACTCTGGTTTAATTGTTCATCCTGATTATAGAAATTTAGGCTTAGCAAAGCAAATTAAAGAAGTGATTTTTAAGCACTCTAGAACAAAATTTCCAGACTCTAAAGTTTTTAGTATTACTACAGGTTTAGCTGTAATGAAACTAAATAGCGATTTAGGTTATAAACCTGTTACTTTCTCTGAACTAACAGACGACCAAAGCTTTTGGGATGGTTGTCAAACTTGTAAAAACTATGACGTTTTAACAAGAACAGAAAGAAAAATGTGCTTATGTACTGGTATGTTGTTCGATCCAAAAAACCAAAATGAAAAAGAACACCAAGAAGTTAAAGAAAGTGTTTTTAAAAGACTAAAAGATATTAAACAGAACTTGTTTCTAAAAAAAGATAAATAATGAAAAAATTAGTAATTGCCTATAGCGGTGGATTAGACACATCTTATTGTGCTGTAAGTTTATCAAAAGAATATGATGTACACGCTGTAAGTGTTAATACAGGAGGATTTACAACTGAAGAAATTAAACATATAGAAAGTAACGCCTACAAAATGGGGGTTACAACCTATAAAAACATTGATGCAGTTTCTACATTCTATAATAAAGTAGTTAAGTATTTAATTTTTGGTAACGTATTAAAAAACGCTACGTATCCTCTATCTGTAAGTGCAGAAAGAATTATACAAGCAATAGAAATTATAGAATATGCTAAAAGTATTGATGCAGAATATATTGCGCATGGTAGTACTGGAGCAGGAAATGATCAAGTTCGTTTTGATATGATTTTTCAAACATTGGCACCTAATATTAAAATTATTACGCCAATTAGAGACGGAAAATTAACAAGACAAGAAGAAATAGATTATTTAAAATCAGAAGGTGTTGATATGCCTTGGGAAAAAACAAAATATTCTGTAAACAAAGGTCTTTGGGGAACTAGTGTTGGTGGTGTAGAAACTTTAAAATCTGAAAAACCTTTACCAAGTGAAGCCTATCCTTCTCAATTAGAAAAAGAAGGAGAAGAGAAAGTAACTTTAACTTTTAAAAATGGTGAATTTGTTGCTTTAAACGGGCAAGAAAATGATCCAGAAGTAAACATAGAAAACTTAAACAACATAGCTTCTGCATACGCAATTGGTAGAGATATTCATGTTGGAGACACTATTGTTGGTACAAAAGGAAGAGTTGGTTTTGAGGCTGCCGCTGCTTTAATTACAGTAAAAGCACATCATTTATTAGAAAAACATACTTTAACAAAGTGGCAATTACAGCACAAAGAATATTTATCTAGTTTCTATGGAATGCATTTGCATGAAGGACAATATTTAGATCCGGTAATGAGAGATACTGAAGCTTTTTTACAAAGCTCTCAAAAAATGGTTTCTGGTAATGTTGTCGTTTCTTTAAAACCTTATCATTTTTCTTTAGACGGTATAATTTCTGACCACGATTTAATGTCGAGTGCTTTTAGTACGTATGGAGAAGAAAATAAAGCTTGGACAGCTGATGATGCTAAAGGCTTTATTAAGATAATAGGAAATCAAAATAAAATATATAGACAAGTAAATAAATAATATAGAAAAATGTGTAATCGTGTAATTATTTACATGTTTAAAATATTGTAATTTAAACAGAAACATCAAAAATAGACACGTACACAATTAAGCAATTACGCGTTTAAATATTTTTTACAACGATTCCAAAATACATCCATTAAACGCTTAAAAAAATAAACATTTACACTTTTTAAACAGATGAAAAAATTAGAAGTAGGAATTATAGGAGGTGCAGGTTTTACAGCTGGTGAATTAATCAGATTATTATTAAATCATCCAGAAACAAATATTAATTTTGTTTACAGTACATCTAATGCTGGTAATAAATTGTATAAAGTGCATCAAGATTTAGTTGGTTCTACAGAAATTAGTTTTTCTAGTGAAATTAATGCAGATGTTGATGTTTTGTTTTTGTGTTTAGGACATGGAAACTCAACTGCCTTTTTACAAAAAAACAATTTTTCTGATTCGACTAAAATAATCGACTTAAGTAACGACTTTAGATTAGTTGCAGATAAGAATTTCGAAGGAAAAAACTTTGTGTATGGTTTACCAGAATTAGATAAAGAAGACATAAAGACTGCTAAATATATAGCAAATCCTGGTTGTTTTGCAACAGCCTTACAATTAGCAATTTTACCTCTGGCGGCAAATGGGTTGTTAAAAGATGATGTGCATATAAATGCTGTAACTGGCGCAACTGGTGCAGGAACCTCTTTATCTGCAACAACACATTTTACGTGGAGAGATAATAATTTTTCTCATTACAAAGCATTTAATCATCAACATTTAGGAGAAATTAATCAAACTGTAAATCAACTACAAAGTAATTTTAATTCTGAAATTAACTTTATGCCAAATCGTGGTGATTTCTCTAGAGGAATTTTTGCAACTGCGTATACTAAATTTGATGGCTCTATTGAAGAAGCCACAAAACTATATAAGGATTATTATAAAGATGCAGCTTTTACATTTGTTTCTGATGATAGCATCTTTTTAAAGCAAGTTGTAAACACAAACAAATGTTTGGTACAATTAGAAAAACACGGAAATAAATTATTAATAACAAGTGCTATTGATAACCTATTAAAAGGAGCTTCTGGAGCAGCAATTCAGAACATGAATTTAATGTACGGTTTTGAAGAAACTTTAGGTTTAAATTTAAAAGCGAATTATTTTTAATTGCAGAACGATAAACAAGTATTTATTCCTTACGTAATACTCTTAATTATAATAAGAAGTATGTTATAGATTATTTACTAGTTTGCGTTAGCGATTAAAACGACATCCTTTTTTTAGAGGAACGAAAAAAAGATATAGTGTAAAGCGAGACCTTTAGGTAACGCCAAAAAAAAATATTATGAAAGCAGCAATTATTGGAGCAGGAAGTTTAGGACAATCAATAGCCAAAGGTTTATTAAAAAACAAGGTGGTAAATTCTTTGTATTTAACAAAACGAAATATCGATTCTATAGCAGATTTTAATGTTTATGATGAGGTAATATTAACTTCTGATAATGAAGAAGCAATTAAAAATTCTGAAATTTTAATATTTGCTGTTCAGCCAAGACATTTAGAAGATATACTTAAAAACATTAAGCACCTTTTAACTAAAAATCATGTTTTAATTACGGTTATTACTGGTTTTTCTATAGCTAAAATTGAAGCTATTGTTGGCTCTAACACATACATAATTCGTTCGATGCCAAATACTGCTGCTGCTGTTGGTCAATCTATGACGTGTATTTCTCCTAACACAAAAGGAAAAGAAAAAGTTGCTTTAGCTAAAACTATTTTTAATAGTTTAGGAGAATCTATGGTAATACCAGAAGATCAATTACAAGCTGCTACCGTTATTTGTGCAAGTGGTATTGCTTTTTGGATGCGTTTAATTCGTGCAACAACACAAGGTGCTATTCAATTAGGTTTTGAAGCAGATGAAGCACATAAATTAGCAATGCAAACTTGTTTTGGTGCCGCTACTTTATTAAAAGAATCTGGTAATCATCCAGAGGCAGAAATAGATAGAGTAACAACTCCTGGAGGTTGTACAATTGAAGGTTTAAATGAAATGGAACACCAAGGTTTAAGCTCATCATTAATTAAAGGAATTAACAAATCATTTGATAAAATTAATCAAATAAAAAACTAACAATATGCCATTATTTAACGTTTATCCATTGTATAATGTTACACCTGTTTCTGCTAAAGGAGTTTATGTGTATGATGAAAACAATACAGAATATTTAGATTTATATGGTGGCCATGGAGTTGTTTCTATAGGACACACACATCCTAAATATACAGAAGCTCTTACAAATCAGGTTTCTAAATTAGGTTTTTATTCAAATGCAATTCAAAACCCTTTACAAGTAGAATTAGCAGAAAAGTTAGAAGTAATATCTGGTTGTAAAGACTACGAATTATTTTTATGTAATTCTGGTGCAGAAGCAAATGAAAATGCTTTAAAATTAGCCTCTTTTAAAACGAATAAATCTAGAGTTATTGCATTTAAAAACGGATTCCATGGTAGAACTTCTGCTGCAGTTGCTGCCACAGATAATAAAAAAATTATTGCACCAATAAATGCACAACAAAAAGTTACTATTTTAGATTTAAACGATTTAGAAAGTGTAAAAACAGAGCTTAAAAAAGGTGATGTTTGTGCTGTAATAGTTGAATTTATACAAGGAGTTGGTGGTTTAGACCAAGCAAGTAAAGATTTCTTTGAACAAGTAGATGCTCTTTGTAAAGAAAACAATACTCTATTTATTGCAGATGAAGTACAATCTGGTTATGGTAGATCTGGTAAATTTTTTGCTTTTCAACATTATAATGTAACTCCAGATATTATTTCTATTGCTAAAGGAATGGGAAATGGTTTTCCTATTGGCGGAATTTTAATCCATCCAAATATAGAAGCAAAATTTGGAATGCTTGGTACTACTTTTGGTGGAAATCATTTGGCGTGTGCTGCTGGTTTAGCTGTTTTAAATGTTATTGAAGAACAAAACTTAATAGCAAACACTAACGAAATGTCTGAGTACTTTATTAAAATAGCAAAGACAATTCCTCAAATAAAAAAAATTAAAGGAAGAGGATTAATGCTTGGTGTAGAATTCGATTTTGAAGTAGGAAATTTACGCAAGAAGTTAATTTACGATTACCACATATTTACTGGTGGAGCAATGAATAAAAACTTATTAAGAATATTGCCTCCATTAACAGTTAGAAAAGGACATATAGATCAGTTTTTTGAAGCCTTAATTGATGCTTTAAATGCATAAAATTCTTTTATAAAGTTGAAAAATTAAAACAATCAACTAGAAACCAAAAACCATGAATACCTTATTATCCATAGAAACTAGAAATGCTGTTTTACTAACAATGGCAGAACTTATTAATAAAGAAAGAAAAGCTATTATAAGTATTAACAAAAAAGATTTAGAAGCTTATAAAGGTGATGACATTTCTATGTTTGATCGTTTAAAAGCTGATGATGCAAAAGTTGATGAAATGATTGCTGCTGCTAAACATTTAGCATCTCAAGAAGACCCTGTTGGTGTAGAACGTTTTAGTTTTAAACATGATAATGGAATGCAGGTTTATAACAAAACGGCTTCTTTTGGAACCGTTCTTATTATTTATGAATCTAGACCAGATGTTACTGTAGAAGCTGCAGGAATTGCCTTTAAATCGGGTAATAAAATACTTTTAAAAGGCGGAAAAGAATCTTTAAATTCTAATTTAAAAATTGTTGAACTTTGGCACAAAGCTTTACTACAACATAATGCATCTACAGATTGGGTAGAATATTTACAATTTAATAGAACAGAAACACAAACCTTTTTAGAAAAACCAACTCAAAAAGTAGATTTAATTGTACCAAGAGGTGGAGAACGTTTAATTGCTTTTGTAAAACAACATGCAACTTGTCCTGTTATTATTAGCGGGCGAGGAAATAACTTTGTATTTGTTTCTAAAGAAGCAGATTTAGATATTGCAATAGATATTATTCTAAACGGAAAATCTAAAATATCTGCTTGTAATGCCGTTGATAAAGTTTTAATTGATGAGAATCTTACAAATAAAGAAAATTTTATCAAAAAATTAATATCAAAATTAAATGAAGCTAAAATTCAGGTTTTAGGTGATGCAATTGTTGCTAAAAATCATAAACTTGAAGAAATTTCATCAAGCGAAGTTTGGTACGAAGAGTTTTTAGACTATAAAATAGTTGTTGGTGAAATAGCTTCTAATGAAGCTGCAATTGGCTTAATCAACAAATATTCTGGTGGTCATTCATCAGCAGTTATCACAAAAAATAATGAAGAAGCTAAAATATTTATGGAAAACGTAGATACAGCTGCAGTTTATCATAACGCTTCTACACGTTTTACAGATGGTGGTCAATTAGGTTTAGGAGGAGAATTAGCAATTAGTACAGATAAATTACACCAACGTGGACCAATTGGTTTACAGCATTTGGTTACCAATAAATGGTATGTTCATGGAAATGGGCAAATAAGATAATCATATAATAGGCATTGTACTAGAAAAAAGTAAGTACAAATTAAAAACAATAAATGACTATATAATAGTTTCTGAAGTTTTAAACAGATGAAGAAAAAACGCATTTTACTTAAAATAGGTTCTAATACACTTACAAAAGAAACCAATAATATATCAAGAGGAAAAATTGAAGATATTGCAAATCAGATTGCAAAACTTAAAGATTCTTACGAGTTTATTATTGTAAGTTCTGGCGCAATTGCTGTTGCTAAACAATTTGTAAAGTTAGAAAGTAAACAAGAAGAAGTTTTTGTAAAACAAGCTTTAGCTTCTATTGGTCAGCCACATTTAATAAGAATTTATCAAGAAATTTTTAGAGAATATGGTTTATTGAGTTCTCAATGCCTTCTCTCCTATTCAGATTTTGAAAAACAGCAAAGTAAAACCAATATTGTAAACACTATTAATGTGTTAGTTAATAATAATTACATTCCTATTATTAATGAAAATGATACGGTTGCTACAGATGAAATACAGTTTGGAGATAATGATAAATTAGCAGCATTAACGGCATCCCTATTAGATGTAGATTTATTGATAATTGCCACCAATACCAATGGTATTTACAGTAAAGAATCATTTAAAGATAAAAATCCAATAACAATTGAAGAGGTTACTAATTTGAATGATTTAGTAAAAGAAGTCGTAAATTCTAAATCTACTCATGGAAGTGGTGGAATGGCTTCTAAAATTGAAGCTGCAGAATTAGCAAAAAAAGCAAATATAGAAACTTGGATTGTAAACGGATTAGAAGATAATTTTATTACCAATGCATTTGAAAATAAAGTTCCGTTTACAAGAATAAAGTAAAAAAAGTGTAATTGTTTAAGCGTTTAATTGTATTATATTTTCAATACTTTTAAACAATTAAATAGCTTACACATTTAAATAAAATAAATGAAAAATTACACAT
Organism: uncultured Polaribacter sp.; assembly: GCA_905480405.1. Classification (GTDB taxonomy): domain Bacteria; phylum Bacteroidota; class Bacteroidia; order Flavobacteriales; family Flavobacteriaceae; genus Polaribacter. Next base: position 11,913 of record CAJQQH010000140.1, read on the forward strand.
CCATAAACGATATTCAAGAGATCAAAACTTGGATTGAGGAAGCCAAAGAAATTAAAGCAAATCCGCTTGCGAATATAGAGTTAGGAAAAAACAAAACACTAGGATTGTTATTCTTTAACTCAAGTTTACGTACACGTTTAAGCACACAAAAAGCGGCTTTAAATTTAGGAATGGATCCTATTGTTATGAATGTTTCTGGTGATGCTTGGGGAATTGAGTTTGGAGATGGAACTGTGATGAATGGAAATACTGCAGAGCATATAAAAGAAGCAGCTGCCGTAGTTTCTCAATATTGTGATGTTATTGCTGTAAGGGCTTTCCCTAGTTTAACAGATAAAGAAAAAGACGAATCTGAACAAGTTTTAAGTTCTTTTGTAAAATTTGCTTCTGTACCAATTATAAGTATGGAAAGTGCAACTGGCCATCCTTTACAAGGTTTAACAGATGCAATTACAATTTCTGAAAATGCAACAAAAAAGAAACCTAAAGTAGTTTTAAGTTGGGCTCCTCATATTAAAGCACTACCACATGCAGTTGCAAATAGTTTTACACAAGCAATGCAAAAGATGGATGTTGAGTTTGTAATTGCAAACCCTAAAGGTTATAATTTAAGCAAAGAAATCACCAAAGACATTAAGATTTATCATAATCAAGAAGAAGCCTTTAAAGATGCCGATTTTGTGTATACCAAAAACTGGAGTTCTTATGATGATTATGGAAAAGTGTTAAATACAGATCCTAATTGGATGATTACCAAAGAAAAATTAAATGGCGCAAAGTTTATGCATTGTTTACCTGTTAGAAGAAATGTTGTTGTAGAAGATGCTGTTTTAGATTCTGATAGTTCTTTAGTGATTGAACAAGCAAATAACAGAACGTTTGCAGCACAAATTGTTTTGAAAAAAATATTAGAAAATTTATAATTAGCATTTAGCTTTTAGCCATTAACCGCTAACAGCAAAAAGAGAACAGTGAACAATGGAAAAACTATCAATCATAAAAATTGGAGGAAACATTATTGAAGATGAAACTTCATTAAATGATTTCTTAAAACTTTTTTCTAACCTAAAAGGACATAAAATTCTAGTTCATGGTGGAGGAAAAAGAGCTACACATATTGCATCTAAATTAGGTATAGAATCTAAAATGGTAAATGGTAGACGTATTACTGATGCCGAAACATTAGAAGTAATTACAATGGTTTATGGTGGATTAGTCAATAATAATGTTGTTGCTAAATTACAAGCTTTAAATATTGATGCAATTGGTTTAACAGGTGCAGATATCAACAGTATACAATCAGAAAAAAGACCTGTAAAAGAAGTTGATTTTGGTTATGTTGGTGATGTAAAAAAAATTGCGTCTAATTCGATAGACAAATTAATTAAAGCTGATTTTACACCTGTTTTTTGTGCTATAACTCATGATGGAAATGGACAATTATTAAACACAAACGCTGATACTATTGCAAGTACAATTGGTGTTGGAATGAGCGAAATCTATGACACATCAATTTATTATTGCTTTGAATTGAATGGTGTTTTAAAAGATTTTAATGATAAAAGTTCAGTGGTAAAAAACATAAATTCTAATATTTATAAAGAGCTGTTAGCTGCTAAAATTATTACTGACGGAATGATTCCAAAAATAGACAATTGTTTTGATGCTTTAAACAATGGAGTTTCTAAAGTACATATTGGAAATACTTCTATGCTAACAAAAGAAAACGACAATTTTACAACAATAACATTATAAAAATGAATATTGAAAAATTAACAGAAAACGCAATTTCTCTTTTAAAGAACTTGATTGTAACACAATCATTTTCTACAGAAGAAGAAAATACAGCGAAATTAATAGAAGGCTGGTTTACAGAAAACAAAATCCCTTTTAAAAGAACAAAAAATAATATTTGGGCAACAAATAAGCATTTTGATGAAAGCAAACCAACCATGTTGCTTAACTCTCATCACGATACAGTGTATCCTAATACTGCGTACACAAACGATCCATTAAAAGCATCTGTAGAAGATGGTAAATTATATGGTTTAGGGTCTAATGATGCTGGTGGATGTTTAGTTTCTTTAATTGCAACATTTACCAATTTTTACGCACAAGAAAACTTAAAATACAATTTGGTAATTGTGGCTTCTGCAGAAGAAGAAAATTCTGGACCAGATGGATTAAATTCAATGTTATCTATAATTCCGCATATAGATGTTGCTATTGTTGGAGAACCAACTTTAATGAATCTAGCGGTTGCAGAAAAAGGATTGGTAGTTTTTGATGCAGTTGTAGAAGGGACACCAAGTCATGCAGCACATCCAAATAACAACAACTCTATTTATAATACAATTGAAGTTTTACAATGGTTTAAAGAATTTAAATTCGAGAAACCTTCTGTTGCTTTGGGTGATGTAAAAATGACCGTTACACAAATTTCTGCAGGATCTCAGCACAATGTTGTTCCTGCTCATACAAATTTGGTTGTTGATGTTCGTGTAAATGATTCGTATTCTAATCAAGAAATTGCAAATATCTTACAAGAACAGTCTCCTTGTACAACAATTACTCCTAGAAGTTTACGATTGAACTCCTCTTCTATTTCCACAGATCATGCTTTGGTAAAAGCAGGAATTGCAATGGGAAGGGAAACGTATGGTTCTCCTACGCTATCTGATCAATCAGTTTTAACTTGTCAGTCATTAAAACTAGGTCCTGGAGATAGTACACGTTCTCATTCTGCTAATGAATTTATATATTTGGCAGAAATTGAAGAAGGAATTAAAATTTACGTGGAGCTTTTAAATCGTGTAATTGTTTAAAGAACAAAGCGAAAACAATTACACAAATAAACATTTATACGATTAAACATCAAAAATATGAAACTTTGGGATAAAGGATTTTCAATAGATAAACAAATAGAAAACTTTACAGTTGGTAATGATAGAGAAATTGATATTCACATTGCAAAATATGATGTACAAGCTTCTTTAGCACATGCAATAATGCTAGAGTCAATTGGTATTATTACTGCCAATGAATTAATCGATTTAAAAAGAGGCTTACAAGAATTAGCTGATGATATCGAAAACGGAACCTTTATTATTGAAGCTTCTTTTGAAGATGTACATTCAAAAATTGAATGGGAATTAACCAATAAGTTAGGCGAAGTTGGTAAGAAAATTCACACTGCTCGTTCTAGAAACGACCAAGTTCTTGTTGCTTTACAATTGTATTATAAAGAAAATTTAGCAGTTATCAATGATAAGACTAAGACACTTTTTGATACTCTTTTAGGTTTAGCAGAAACACATAAAGAAAGCTTATTACCAGGTTATACACATTTACAAGTTGCAATGCCTTCATCATTTGGATTGTGGTTTTCTGCCTATGCAGAATTGTTAATTGATGATGTATATGTCTTAAACGCAGTTTCTAGAGTTGTAGACCAAAACCCTTTAGGTTCTGCTGCAGGTTATGGCTCTTCTTTTCCTATTGATAGAGAATTAACTACAAAAGAATTAGAATTTGCAACAATGAAATACAATGTAGTTGCTGCACAATTAAGTAGAGGAAAAAGTGAACGTTCTATTGCTTCTGCTTTAGGCGGATTATGTAATACTATGTCTCGTTTTGCAATGGATGTTTGCTTGTATATGAGTCAGAATTTTGGTTTTATTTCTTTTCCTGATGAATTAACAACAGGAAGTAGCATTATGCCTCACAAGAAAAATCCTGATGTTTTTGAGTTGATTCGTGGAAAATGTAATAAAATTCAGGCTTTACATACAGAAATGGTAATGATTACTAATAATTTACCAACTGGTTATCACAGAGATTTTCAATTATTAAAAGAAAATATTATTGCTGCTTTTGAAGATGTTAAAGATATTTTAGACATCTTTAATTATTCAATTCAACAAGTAATTGTAAAAGACATCGACTTGAATGATGAAAAATATCAATATTTATTTACAGTAGATTCTATTAATAATTTAGTAGTTGAAGGGATGTCTTTTAGAGAAGCTTATCAACAAATTGGAGGACAAGTTCAAGCAGGAACTTACAAGCCAGATTTAGGGAAACAACATTCTCATGTTGGAAGCATTCATAACTTATCACTGGATAAGATTGCAGAAAAATATCCGAAGTAAAACTTACTATTTTAATTAAAAAAAGCCTTGTTTACAAAATGTAAACAAGGCTTTTTAGTTTCTGTATTAAAAGTTTTTAAAAGTAAAAATTGACTCCAACATCTGCACTAAAAATAGTACTAAAATCAACTACACTTGATGTAATTGCATACCATAAATAAGATTCTACAGTACCTATTTCTACATAAAAGTCCATGCCTTTAAAAATTTTAGGTTTAGTAAAATCTTTATGAACCATAATACCACCAAAAAGAGTAGCATGAAAAGCTGTAGGAACATAATACCCATCTGGAAACTTACTTGGTAGTGTTGTAAAAGTAGTTGTACCAATATCCAAAGTTGCTGCAAAACCAGCTATTGGTGTTATTGTTAGATTCTTACCAATTTCTTTTCTGTAAATAGGAAATGTATTTTTTATAGTAATTAAATGTATATTTTCTGCTTTAGAAACCCTTTTGGGTACAAAACCATATAATAGCTCTGTGTACAATACCTTATTAAACAACTGATAACCTGCACCAACTGAAACAAGACCAATATTTCCTGCAAATTGAGTTTTTACATAATCGGGAACATACCAAGACTTTGTTTTATCCAAATTGATTTCTTGAGTAAAAGCGTTTGTATAAAGCAATATTATTAGGGGAAATATTATAGTAAATTTAATTTTCATATCTATTTACAATTCAATAAGTTCTACATTAAAAGTATCGTTCTTTACACTAACTAAACCATAAGCTGTGTCCTTAAGAGCAGGTATAATTAAATAACTAACATCACCCGGTTCATAAGAATAACTATGTGTATGACCATGTACAGAAAGAGAAACATTGTTTTCAATCATTAAAGAATTATATTTTTCTTGCATTGCCGGGGTAATATCATCACTAATTATAGGAATATGAGCGAATGAAAAAACCTGATTATAATTTGCATGATTACTTAGTTCTGATGATAACCAATTAAAATCTACTTCAGTATCACTTTCTAAATATATATTATCAAAAAAAACAAACTTGTTATTATTAAATTCGAAAGAGTAATTGTAATCCCCAAACATTTGCTTATATATAAAAGCTCCGTTAGAATTGTAATCGTGATTTCCAATAACCGTAAAATACGGTTTTTTAAGACTTGTCATTATTTCATGAAAAATATCGTATTCTTTTAGCAATGCCTGATCTGCAATATCACCTCCAAAAATGACAAATAAAATATCTTCTCTATTATTAATATCGTCTATAACTGTTTTAAGATCATCATAAAAATAATGTACATCTGTTATAAAGGCAAACTTAAAATCTTGAGAATCTATTTTAATTTCTTCTAATAATTTTAAATTTTTTGCTGTTGTATTTTTTTGTGCTGTTTTTACATTTGCTTCATAAACGCTAAATTCGAACAAATGATCGCAGTTAGTAAATGCAAACACTATTGCAGTAAGCAGTAAGTTTCGTATAAATTTCATTTAATTATGATCTCTAGTTTATAATTATTCTTTGTATAGACGACAAAAAAGTAAAAACTTACAATTAAAACATTAAAGATAAAAAGTAATAAAACTCATTAACTTATAACAAACAAACAAACATTAATATGATCAATTAAATTTGTTTATTTTTCCACCATATTTTAATATAAAATAGAACCATAACTAAGAATATAATTCGTTTTTGTATTTCATATTCAGAAAAATATATCATCAATCATTTTAAAAATTATTTGGCACTACATAAAATTAAAGTGAACTATTTAAAAAAAAGTAATACCTTTTAACCTATGAATATAAATTACAAATATTGATAGATTAAAAGGTATTTAGAAAAAAACATAAACCTTTCTTAAAGGATTAAATGCACTGTCTTAATAAAGTATTTCCAATTTTTGCTGTTGCTCAACTTTAATAGTTCCAGAATTGATAACTTTATTATCGCTATGATGATTGTTTTTAACTCCCCATAATAAAGCTACTAATTTTATAGGATTATTACGAAATGTATTTCCTGATAGATTCACATTTATAATTCCTCGAGTTTTTAATAGAATTTCGCTTTTTTCATTTTTCCCACAAGCTGTAAAAGTAGAATTCGAGAGTGTTAAAACTCCCCCAATTGTAGATTCGTCATAGCCTCCTCTATAAAAGTGAATCACATTTTTATTTACATTATTAAAATCACAATTTATAAATGTTACCATTTCTGCATTATAATCTCCTTTTTCATCAGCAGCTAAAACAAAACCATTTTCACAATTTTTAATAGTTGTATTGCTAAATTTCATTGTATCTGCAAACGATCCTTTTGATGCTTTTAACACATAATTAAAACCATCAACTATACAGTTATTTATATTTAAATTGTATGCCGAAGACATATTTTTGTTTAGGGGAGCAAAAGCCAACTGAGTGGAATTTCCTTTTAGAAAAATGCTTTCTAAGTTTAGAAATCCATTAGGATTCATTTCAAAAACGGCTGAATTTTTAGAACCAGTAAATATCAATTCGGTTTTTACTTCTCCTTTAGACCGTATTGTAATATTCTTATTAATTTTTAAAGATTGATTAACCGTATAAACCTTATCATCAATTAATTCAATAATATCACCAGAAGCAGCTTGGTCAATTATTTTAGCTAATTCTCCTTCTTTAGACGATGCATTAAATATTATTGGTTCATAAGCCGTTTTATCTGTGTTAAACCATTTTGGTCCGTATTTCTTTTTAACAATCTTAAAATTTTCAGCAGCTATTAATTCGTTTATTGCACCTATTTTATTGCTATCAGCTCTTAAAGTTCCAAAAAGATCATGAGTAATTTTATCAAATTCATATCCATTAAAAACTGCATTTAAACTTTCGTTATCAGTATTCGTTGGTGCAAATAACCATTCATTTACTTGCTTCATTTTTACTTTCTTATTTTTAAGAACTTCATATTCTAAATACTTGCTTCCATTATTATCAATAGCATTATTTTTAAAGTTAATACCACTCATATCATCATGATTTACAACCGGAAATTTATCTACTTGTGTGTTATAAATAAGATTATTAGCAATGGTAGAGCGAATTGGAGGAGCAGATCTAATTTCGCTAATTGGCAACACATTTGCGCTTTCTTTATTTTGTCCCACTCCTATTTGCCATGGAGATTTACAATCCACCCAAGTATTATAAGCAACAACAACATCTGTAACTTGTTTGTACCTATTTAAAGGTGTCATAGGTATTCCGTTCATTATAGCTAGTGGACTTCTAAATTGTCCTCCTTTTATTTTATAGAGATAGTTATTGGTAATCCAATGCCCAGTATTTACAGCTCTTATACCTCCATAAAAATCTGAATCATCTCCACCAATAAAAATATTTGCATCAACTTTTGCATAATTACTGTGTCTTAATACCAAAGAACCTTCACATTTGTAGAAAATATTATTTGTAAACGAATTGAAATTTGTTTTATCAGAAATAATTTCAACTTCACCATTACAGGCATCAAAATAGTTATTAGATACATTTACAAAACCTGGTGCAAGTCTTGTTTTACTATCACCTACACGAATTGTTTCTGCTCTTGGCCCTCCTTTTCTTGGACGCGGCCCAAAGTAATTATTTACTATTTGATGATGATTATCTATATGTTCATTACCTGTAAAAAAAACTCTTAAAGTTTCTCCATCGTTCGATTTTCCAGAAATATAACAATGGTCTAATTTATTATGTTTACCATAAAACTCAATCCATCTGTCGTTTAAAGCTCTACTAGGTTTATTAAAATCTTCTATGACGGTATTGGTTACTCTAGTATTATTTGCGATACTATCTTTATTAATCATGTATTTAATAACACTAGTTGGAGAATATCCGTTTCTAAAATAGAAACCATCTACAACTAAATTTTGCCCACCTAAATGTATAAAAGATTGTCCTTCTAAAAATACTTTTCCAGGAGTTTCTGCACGAAGTGTAATTGGGTTTTCTTTTGTTCCTAATCCATAAAAATTAATTTGAGCATCTTGCCAAACCCCATTTTTAAGTACAATTTCATCTCCTGCTTTAGAATTATTTATAGCTATTTTTAAAGCATTTAAATCTTTAACAAATACATTTTCTTTATCCAACTTAGAAGTACAAGAAAACATTAATAAGAGCGTAACAACAAGTAATAAATTCGTTTTCATTTTATTTATTTTATGATCTAATTTTTATTATAAAAAAGTTTATGCATTTAACGTCCCATCCATCCACCATCTACCAGAACAACACTTCCGTTCATATAATTAGAGGCGTTAGAGCAAAGAAATACAACAGGGCCTGCAAAATCTTTTGGATTTCCCCAGCGACCCGCAGGTATTCTAGAAAGAATAGACTGTGAACGAGTTTGATCTTTTCTTAAAGCTTCTGTATTATCTGTACTTATATAACCTGGTGCAATAGCATTTACATTTACACCTTTTGAAGCCCATTCATTAGCAAAAGCTTTAGCCATTTGCCCAACTGCACCTTTACTTGCAGCATAACCGGGAACTGTAATTCCACCTTGAAAAGTTAACAAAGAAGCTGTAAATACAATTTTACCATTTCCTCTAGATACCATTTCTTTGCCAAATTCTCTTGTTAATATAAAAGGAGCTGTCTGATTTATTTCTATAACTTCATCCCAAATAGTATCATTATGTTCTATTGCTGGCGCTCTTTTAATTGTACCTGCATTATTTACTAGAATATCTATTATTGGAAAATCTGTTTTTACTTCTTTAATAAAAGCATATAAAGAAGCACGGTTACTAAAATCGCATGTATAAGCAGTAAATTTTCTACCTAATTTAGTAACTTCTTTCTCTACTTTACTTCCATTTTTTTCTAGAGTTGCACTAACACCAATAATATCTGCACCAGCTTCTGCTAAACCAATAGCCATTGCCATACCTATACCTCTTTTACAACCCGTTACTAAAGCAATTTTTCCAGTTAATTGAAACTCATTTAAAATACTCATAATGTTTTTTCTATTTATAGTCTGTTGATTAAATAATTTAGCTTAAAAATTTTAATATTATTATTTAGAAACTAAACCAAAATTATTAAAACAAGCTTCATTTTTTTAACACCTTCAAATATAGTTAAATCAAAGTTTTTTAGTAATTTAAAACCTATATTTAATCAATTTCTTTAATATTATGTAATTTACAATTCTTAAATTACTACTCACAAATAATCCAAATTCCAAAATCAAATCAGCAAAAAACTTACAACAATCATACACATTACCTTGTGAAGACCATTTGCTGTATTTCCTCATCTTTCTAAAGATTCTTTTTAAGAACTAGAACATATGTTAAAACTGTTTAAAATTTATTGATAAAATGGGTTTCTTAGAAGTCTTTTAATATTCTCATCAAATGAAAAAATTAGGAAAAGGGAAATTACCGAATCAAAAGTTGAGTGTTTGGTCTGTATTCATTAATTTTATAAAAACAACTGTTTTAAAATAATTTTATAAAATAAAGCTTTATAATTTTTCTAAAATTTGAATATTTTTTCTATAAATTAAATTTATACATATTTTAACAAAAATAGCTTTTAGTAATTTAAACATCAAAAATTACAATTATAATAGAATAAAATCATTCTTAATATTTTTTAAATTGCTTAAAAATACTACTTATGATAACAAAAATAGAACACGTAAATATTACTGTACCCAATATAGATGCTGCAGTAAATTTTCTAAAAATAGTTGCACCTGATTTCGAAATTCGAAAAGATGAAATCGCTATAAATGGATATCGTTGGTTACATATTGGTAATAAAGAACATTATTTTGCATTGCAAGAAGCTCATGTAGGATCTACCCCTAAAAAAAAGCATCAAACTTATATTAACTATGGTATTAACCATATGGCTTTAGTTGTTGATAATGTAGAAAAAATTGAGACTGAACTGATTAAAGCAGGTTATAATAGAGGAATTGGAACACCTAATGAAAAATTTAGAAAAAGAGCTTATTTTTATGATAATGCAGGTTTTGAATGGGAATTTGTTGAATATTTATCAGAAAATACTGAGGATAGGTATTTGTATGAGTAATATTTTTTTATGGAATAACAATTAATAATAGGTAACAAAAAACATGTTAAACTAATTACACTATTCCCAAAATAATTATTTAGGGAATAGTGTAATTAGTTTTATTTTCGACTAATTTCTTTAGCCCAATCTCCTCTGTAGATTATTTTTTGATCGTGAATTTTAAAGGTAAATTTTCCATACCTAACTGATATTCCTGCTGATGCATTAACTACCCAGCTATTATCTGGGATAAAAAAGGAATTTTCTGATGTAATTATCTTTTTATCTAATTGATTTTTTACTGGAACCGAAACTTGTTGACCTACATCCCAACCCAAATGTGTATTATAACTAACTATTAAATCGCTTATCAATTTAAAGTTTTCATTGGTAACAATTTTGGTTTTGATACTCGCATTTTTGCTTTCATTTAAATCTTTTCCAGGTGTAACTTCAATTTCTAATTTAGGCAATTCAATAGCAGTTTTAGAAGCCAAAATAACAATAGATTCATTTTTAATCACCTCATTTTCTGAATTATAAAACACAAATGCAAGTTCTAATGCTTCTATACCTTCTGGATTTATGGTTAATTGATCTGCAAAATAACCTTCGCTTTCTATATTTTTAGAATAAATAATTTTATCACTCAATTTAACAACTACTTTTTTCACTTCCTTATTATTGTAAAGCTCTATTGGTATGGTTGTATTTGTATGGATCGTTTTGTTTTTTGGACTTATAATAAGGCCCTTCATATACTCTTTCATAGCAAACCAAACAGGACGTGGAGAACCATATTTATCGTTTACATCTTTGTATCCCCAAAAACCAAACCATTCTTCTGGTTGTTCTTTATTATGAACACCTTTTTCTCCACCTTTCCACCATCCATCTGCATAATAAAATGGACACATTCCTAAAGCTCCAGCATCCATCAATTCTCTATAATTAGCTACAAGTCCATCACTTTGTTCTTTTAAAGTTCTTGAGCCAAAACTACCAAAACCTCCTTTTGGTGATACTGAATGACCGAATTCGGTAATTATAAACGGTTTATCTAATCCATTTAATTTATTTAAACCTTTAATGTAATCACTAAAACCAATAGTTGCTGTTTGCCCTTCATTGTAGCCATAACAATTATAAGCATACACATCAAACATAGATTGATCCATCCAATCGCTAATCATTGCATTCGCAGAAAGTGTTACAGGTACATTTGGATGCTTTTTATGAATCATATCTACCATCATTTTCATCAAGTTTTTAAATGCTTTTGCAGAGACTTTATGAATGTGATCTGTTTGAGGTTCATTAATTACTAAATAAGATATTATGCAATCATATTTTGGTGCATATTTTAAGATATTTTCAAGTTGAGTTTTACAATGATTTATAAATTTAGGATCACTATAATCTTCTTCTGGATTAACTTCTAAACCCATAATGAGTTTTAATCCTGATTCTTGCACCAATTTTAACTGTGCTTCTGAAAATTGACTCCAAGTTCTTATGGTATTATAACCGCCTTTTTTAATGTTTTCAAGATCAAATTTCATTAACTCCAAATGATCTTTCTTTTTATCCTCATAAGGGTGTTGTCCTGGACGTGCACCTATTTCGTAACCAATTGCTTTGATAAAGAATTTTTCTCCATTAAGGTAATACCAATTGTTTTTTAATTCAATTTTGGCTTTAGTTTCTACTATTACAGTTTTTTCTGGTTGAGAACATCCTATAATCAGTTGAAAAAGGCAAAGAATAGGTACTAAAGTAAAATTTGGTTTCATTATATTTCTTTTTATTTATAATCATGAATACCAAAAATATAAGAAAATGAATTTAGAAACAGTCTAAATTATTTCTTCTTAAACCTTTCAATCAACAAAACATTACCAAAAAGCATGGTAAACGCATAACCAATATCTTCAATTGGAATTGTAAGTAATCTTACTCCAAGGTTTTCTAAATTATTATACCATACTACAGGTTCTTCTAATCCAGTGCCAGTTAGAATTCCATTGACAATAAAAAACGGAACAAGAATAATTAAGAACGAAATATAAAATCTTTGCAAATGTTTTATCCCAAAAAAGAATCCCATCAATAATACAAAAACGACAAAACTATAGTTTATAAAAGTGTAAGCTTTGTCTGTATTTAGTATAATTACAGGAACTAATATTACAATAAAAAAAACAGTAATTATCTTTGTAATCTTTTCTGAGATGAGTAAATTAGGCTTAAAATAGGCTAAAGAATAATGAATAAATATACTTGCATAGGGAATGCAAAAAAAGAACATCCACTCCTCTATTGGCATGCCAAAAAGTAAAATATTTAAATGATAAGCAGAGTTAAACCCCCAAACATCATTCGCTGTAAAAATGGCATCCCAAATTAAAAAAACTGTTGCAACAATTGTTAGAGACAAAAAAACTGCCTTCCAATGTTTTATAAATCGCATCTTTTTTTCAAAAGAATATATGAAAGGAATACTTATAGACCCTAGATTTAAAAGCAGGTATAAAAACACTAGGCTTTTGGTTTTTGGAAATATTTAAATGGCACAAATAACATTCCAAAACATTGGCTGTCTTCTTTTCCCATATTTTTATGATGAATTTTATGTGCTTTTCTTAAACCTTTTAAATAACGATTATTGGTTTTTTTAAACCATTTAAAACGTTGGTGAATCAATACATCATGCACTAAAAAATAGGCAATTCCATAGAACAAAATGCCCAATCCAATATAAAATAAATAGGTATGTGTTGTATAGGTTCCAAAGTAGAACAATGCCATACTTGGTATAGCAAAAACAATAAAAAAAGCATCATTTTTTTCAAAAACATGAGGATAACCAGGTTCATGATGATCTTCGTGTAAAAACCAACCAAAGCCATGCATTACATACTTATGAGTAAGCCATGTAACACATTCCATCAATAAAAAAACACCAAATGTTATAAATGCAAAAATCATTAAATAATATTTAATTTATACTTAACGTAACTTCTAGCTAATAGGTTTATTTTCATTGGATCAGAAATTCGGATTCTAGTATCCATAATTTTTTCTGAAGGCACATTACTCAATTTCTTAAGTAATCTCTTATAATACCTAAAAGCCATATACACACCAAATTTTGCTTCTACTGGCAATTTAAGAATTCCATTTTTGTAAGCAAATTCAAAATCATCTTCAATTTCATTAATAATTAATTGTTTTGAAGTAGCATCTAATTTTCCAAGATCTATATTAGGAAAATAAGATCTATTTAAAACCTCATAATCATCTTTTAAATCACGTAAAAAGTTTACTTTTTGAAAAGCAGAACCTAAACGCATTGCAGCATCTTTTAACTCTTCAAATTTTTTACTATCTCCATCTACAAAAACCTTTAAACACATTAAACCAACTACATCTGCAGAACCATAAATATACGCGTCGTATTCTTCTTTTGTTTGATATTCTGTTTTATACAAATCTGCTTTCATACTTTTTAAGAAAGCTTGTACCATTTGATCCGGAATCTTATATCTATTAACCGTTTGTTGAAAAGAATTTAAAATAGGGTTTAAACTAATTCCTTGTTCTTTTGCAAGATAGTAATCTCTTTCAAAATGTTTCATCAATAACTCTTTATCAAAATCATGAAAAGTATCTACAATCTCATCAGCAAAACGAACAAAACCATAAATATTATAAATGTCTTTTCTAATTTTAGAAGACAACATTTTTACAGCTAAAGAAAACGATGTACTATATTTTTTGGTTACTAACTTACTACAATCATTAGAAACGCTATCAAATAATTCTTTCATACTACTTTTGATTTTTAATGATTAATTCTGATACTATTTTTCCTGAAATTAATGCTGGCGGAACTCCAGGTCCTGGAACTGTTAATTGCCCTGTAAAATACAAATTTTTTACTTTACTACTTTTAAGGTTTGGTCTTAAAAATGCCGTTTGTAAAAGTGTATTTGCCATTCCGTATGCATTACCTTTATAAGAGTTGTATTCTTTTTTAAAATCTTTTACACAAAACGATTTACTAAATAATACGTGTTTTTTAACCTCTTGGTTTGTTAGCTTCTCAAATCGATCTAATATTTTATGAAAATACTTTTCTCTTAATGCTTCTGTATCTTCTATACCTGGTGCTAACGGAATTAAGAAAAAACCTGCTTCTTTACCTTCTGGGGCAGATGTTTTATCTGTTATTGATGTAAAATTTGCATAAAACAAAGGATCAGTTGGCCATTTAGGATGATCATAAATTTCTTCTGCATGTAAGTTAAAATCTGTGTCAAAAAACAAAGTATGATGACTCACATTTTCTATCTTCTTATCAAAGCCGATGTAAAACAAAAGTGAAGATGGCGCAAAAGTTTTTTTACTCCAATACTTTTCAGAATACTGTTTTACTTCATTATTAAGTAACGTTTCTGTATGATGATAATCTGCTCCACTTAAAACTAACGATGTTTTAATTTTTTCTCCATTAACAATTAATCCAATAATAGAGTTTGTAGCATCAGTTTCAATTTTTTCTACATTAGCATTTGTTTTAAAAACTACACCTAAACTCTCTGCTAATGAAACCATACCTTGCACAACATTGTACATTCCTCCTTTTGGATGCCAAGTACCCAAACCAAAATCCGCATAATTCATAAAATTATAAAAAGCAGGAGTATCACTTGGTTTAGCACCTAAAAATAAAACAGGAAATTCTAGTATTTTAATTAATTTCTGACTTTTTATATTCTTTCTAACTTGTTTACTAATAGTAGAAAAAAACTGAGAAACTCTTGCTACTGTTTTTGTTGTAACCAATTCTAATGGAGAAATACCTGGTCTGTAAACTAAATCCTTTATAGCAGTATCATAATTTGATTTTGCTGAATTTAAAAAAGTTTTTAAATGTTTACTACTACCTTTTTCTTCATTTTCAAAAAGCTGATATATTTCTTCTAATTTACTAGAAATTTTTACTGAAGATTGTTTTCCAAAATAAACTTCATATCCTGGATTTAATTTATCTAAAATGTAAAAATCTGAAGGTTTTTTACCAAAATCATTAAAAAAACGCTCAAAAACATCAGGCATCCAATACCAAGAAGGACCAATATCAAAAGTGAAACCATCCTTTTTAAATTGTCTTGCTCTACCACCTAAAGTATCATTCTTCTCTATAACTGTAACATTGTAACCCGCTTTTGCTAAATAACATGAGGCAGATAATGAAGAAAAACCAGAACCAATTATGTAAATATTTTTATTCATATTTTATTTTGTTTAACAAAGATACAATTTAATTAAACAAAATAAAAATCATATTACTTTTAATAAATCTGTTATTGAATTATATAACTGAATATTAGCATCAAATTTAATGTGTTTAACTTTTTCAACCTTTCTACCAGTTGCAATAAATTGATTATTTGTATTATGCATTACTTCATTAATATCATTAAAATAAGCTTCAATTTTATCATCATAAGGTCTAACAGTTAAAGAGGTGATAAAACAAATCTCTCTATCTAATTCTAAAAAATAATTTAAATTATTAAGAGGTAAACTCTGACCTAGATAAATAGTGTGAAATCCTCTTAAAACTAGTTCGTAATTTAAATATAAAAGACCTAATTCATGAATTTCATTTTCTGGCAAAAACAAAACAAATGTTTTACTAGCATTAGTTATATTATATTGTAAATTCTCTGTGTTTAGTTGAATTTTTTGAGAAATTAAATTTGACATAAAATGCTCATGTGCAGGCAATAATGTTTCTGTTTGCCAAAGTAAACCTACATGATCTAAAAAAGGGATAAAAACATCTTTAAAAATTTCTCTAAATGTTTTTTTTTGCAACAATATATTATATGCGTTATTAAAAAGTACCTTATCAAACTGAAACATAGACACTTTTAATGCATTTATTGCTTCATCATTCACTGCAGAATTTAATGCTAACTCTCTAGATTTTATAATAATATCTTCATCAGAAAGTGCTGCAATTTTGGATATTTTATAATCGTTATTGTTTAACAAAACAATATTTAACAGCTTTTGTAAATTTTCTGAACTATAAAATCGAATATTTGTTTCAGTTCTTTTGGGTTGTAGTAAATTATAGCGCTTCTCCCAAATTCTAATTGTATGCGCTTTAATGCCAGAAATATTTTCAAGGTCCTTAATTGTAAAATCTTGCTTAATATTGTTCAATTTTTATCATTTTGTGTTCAACAAATTTAGTAAAAATATTTTAACATAAATATTTCTTAAAATAATTTGTAACATTTTATACTTTTACACTACTTATAGTTAACCAACCAAATTTACAAGTGCAAAAAGATTTAGAAACTAAATTTTTATCGGACTTTGAACAAAATCAAAATATAGCTCATAAAATCTGTAGAATTTATACTACAAACCAAGATGCTCATAACGATTTGTTTCAAGAAATTACCATTCAGCTTTGGAAAAATTATTCCAGGTTTAGAGGTGATTCAAAATTTAGTACATGGATGTATAGAGTTGCTTTAAATACAGCAATTTCTTTATACAGAAAATCTACTAGAACAGTTAAAACTCAAGATTTTAGTGATTTTGCGTATAAAATTAAAGCTACAACTTATGATAATACAGAAGAGTTACAGTTAAAAGCTTTATATAAAGCGATACATAAGTTAAATGACATTGATAAAGCTTTAATTTTCTTGTACTTAGAAGACAAACCATATAAAGAAATTTCTGAAACGTTAGGTATTACTAGTGTTAATGCTAGAGTAAAAATGAATAGAGCAAAAGAAAAATTAAAAAATATTTTAAACCCATAATTATGGATTTATTAGATAAATATAAAAAGACTTGGGAAAGTCAACCAGAAGATTCTAAAAGATTTTCTAAAGTTGAAATCTACAAATTGGCGCATTCAAAATCTTCATCTATTGTAAAGTGGATTTTTATTGTTGGACTTTTAGAACTTGCTTTTTGGCTAACTATTAATATGTTAATACCAGATAGCTTTTATAAAATATATGAAGATTTAAATTTAGAAAATCAAGTTAATTTTTTTATGGTATTGCACTACCTTGTAATTAGTGTTTTCTTGTATTTCTTTTATTTAAATTATAAAAAAATATCTGCGGTAGACAATACAAAAAAATTGATTCATAAAATTTTAAAAATCAGAAATACTGTAAAGTACTATGTTTATTACAATTTAACCATTGTATTTCTATCAAGTTTTATACTTAACAGTGTGTTAATGAGTGATTCTGATAAGTTGATGAAAGTTATGAATCCAGACAACTTATCGGTAGATATTAACCAACTAATAACTGTAACCATTATTAGTCAAATAATTGCTGTTTTAATATTTATGGTGTTATTGTGGCTCTTTTATAAACTTATTTATGGATATTTATTGAAAAAACTAAACAGAAACCATAAAGAATTGATTAAATTAGAGGAATTATAATAATTTCTTATGAAAAAATTTATCTTCCTTTTAAGCTTAACATTTACAATTACTAGTTTTTCTCAGAAATCTGATTTTTGGAAGAATGTACGTTATGGTGGTGGTTTTACTATGAGTTTTGGAAACCAAACAACAATAGGTATTTCTCCTAGTGCAGTTTATGATTTTCAAAATGGATTTTCTTTAGGTACAGGTTTAACCTATATTTATAGTGAAATTGGAGCATCTACAACAAATGTTTATGCAGGAAGTTTAATTTCTTTATATCAAGTGCCAAAAATAGGAATTCAACTTTCTGGAGAGTTCGAACAATCTTTTGCAAAACAAACCGCAAACTCCGTTAGCACAAATATAAGTTTCCCTGCTTTATACTTAGGAGTCGCTTATAATAAAGGTAGGTTTGCTTTTGGTTTTAGATATGATGTTTTGTATGATGATAACAAAAGTGTTTATGCTTCTCCGTTTTCACCAATTGTTAGGTTTTTCTTTTAAAAATTTTTTAATTCTTTTAATAAAATTTCATGCATTTCATTTGTATAATCTAAATGTGTTACAATTCTAATTCTACCTTCTCCCATTGGAGTTAGTAAAATATTTTTATTTTTCATTTTTTCTATAAAATTATCAGCTCCTATTTTATCATCAACATAAAAAATTACAATATTGGTTTCTATAGGTTCAATTTTAGTTACATAAGTTGTGTTTGATAATAAGGCTCCTATTTCCTTTGCTTTTTTATGATCTTCCGCTAATCTTTCTACATGATTATCTAAAGCATAAATACCAGCAGATGCTAAAAAACCAACTTGCCTCATTGCGCCGCCAAACAATTTACGAATACGTAAAGCTCTTGCAATATGCTCTTTAGAACCTAATAAAATAGATCCTATTGGTGCACCTAATCCTTTAGACAAACAAATTGAAATCGTATCAAATAAGGCTCCATATTGTTTTGGGGTTTCATTTTTTGCTACTAACGCATTAAATAATCGTGCACCATCTAAATGAAAAGCTAAATTATTTTCTTTAGAAACTTTCTGTAATTTTTCTAATTCAGAAAAATCCCAACAAGCCCCACCTCCTTTATTAGTTGTGTTTTCTATACAAACTAAACTCGTAAACGGAACATGAATATCAGACCTTCCTGCTACAGCTTCTTTTAGTTGTTCTACAGTAAACATTCCTCTATCTCCATCAATTAATTTACACGTTACTCCTGCATTAAATGCAGCTCCTCCTCCTTCATAATTATATACATGCGCATATTTATCGCAAATTAACTTATCTCCTGGCTGCGTGTGTAATTTTATAGCTGCTTGATTTGCCATAGTACCAGACGGAAAAAATAACGCATCTTCCATTCCAAACAATTTGGCAGCCTTTTCTTGTAATTCGTTTGTTGCTGGGTCCATTTTAAAAACATCATCACCAACATTAGCATGTATCATAGCATCCAACATTCCTTTTGTTGGTTTGGTTACTGTATCAGAAATTAAATCAATTATCATTTAATAAATTATTTTTTTAATGTTTATAATCACTCCCAATTGGTGAGCCATCGGGGATTTTAGGAGCATACATTTTCTTAAATAAAGTTGGATTCTTAACAAAACCATCAATCATATTAATCAATGCAATATTGTATATTTTTTGAACTCCTAAATCATTTTTATTTTTTAAAATAGTTTTTATTTCCTCTAATTTAAAAAACACAATTGCATTTACTTGTTTGTATTGGTTGTTGTTTGCTGCTAAAACAAATAACTGTTCTAAAACCTTTACATTTATTACGTTTTGTAATTCTTGATAATAAGAATCTTTATGCATTTTTTTAATCGTTTTAGAAACTAATTCATCAATTAACTCATCTAAACCTAATTGTCTTTTTTCTAAACTCTTATGAGCAATTAATCTTGATGCTCTTTGAGTATTTAACAATAAATTTAAGGTCATTTCTGTAGCTGTTTCCACGGCACCAAAAGCATCAAATTCAACACCTAAATCACTTTTAAAAGATTCTCTACTTCGCCCATATCCCATTGCTCTTGGCGGAAACAAAGTTAATTTTTCTTTAGGAATTGCAATTTCTTCAACCGAAATTGTTTTTAAAATTGCTTGAAGAGCGATTCTTTCTATTGTGCCAGAAACACGTTTCACAACTGTTTGGTTATCTCCTTTAACAGCATATGAATAATCTAAACCTCCTATTAGCTTTACTGTTGCTTCTGTTTGAAAACGATGAAAAAAATACAGAGGAACAAACACATCTTCTAAAACAGAATAAGGCTGATTTGTTTTTATATTATCCGTAGAAAAATTATCTATTGCTGTTTTTCTAATTTTTAAAACTGTATACAATTCATCATATATATTACCTCCATTATCCCATAAATGAGCAGAAGCGCTTGCACTTCCCTGAGAACGTGCATCTTGGTCTGATAAATATTTTAAGCCGTTTTTGGTAGCATTTTCTAAAATTGCATTCAACTCTTCTTCTTCATTTTTATCATTAGTAAAATCTTGGTAAAAATAGTTTACAACTACTTTGTCCCAAGCTCCAATTTTAGTGTCATAAGCATCAGAAAAATCAATTTTATTATTTTTTAAAGTAAATTTAGGATGCGGATAATCCATAACAGAAGCTCTACCATTTGTACTTGCTGCAAAGTTATGTGCAAATCCTAAAGTATGCCCAATTTCGTGTGCAGATAATTG
The DNA here is from genome assembly GCA_905480405.1 of uncultured Polaribacter sp. Classification (GTDB taxonomy): domain Bacteria; phylum Bacteroidota; class Bacteroidia; order Flavobacteriales; family Flavobacteriaceae; genus Polaribacter. Next base: position 32,353 of record CAJQQH010000140.1, read on the forward strand.
CCTAATTCTTGCTATTGCCATCTGCAAAGCAAAATCATCATCAACTTTATTATTTTTATAAGGAGCTTGTAGAGCCTGTGCAATTAAAAAATCTTGTCGAATTCTTAAACTTCCTAAACTTACATGACCTTTAATAATTTCGCCGGTTCTTGGGTCAGAAATACTTCCGCCATAACTCCAACCACGAGTAGAACGATGCACCCATTGCACCATATTATAACGAATATCTAGAGGATCTGCGCCTTCTGGCAACATTTTAATTTGAAAAGCATTTGTGTAACCAATAGCTTCAAAAGCTTGGTTCCACCAACGACCACCTTCTAATAAAGCCGAACGAACAGGTTCTGGAGTTCCTCTATCTAAATAATAAATAATTGGTTCTTTTGCTTCAGAAAATTTTGCTTTTGGATTTTTCTTTTCCAATCGATGCCTGTAAATAAATCTCTTTTTTATAGATTGATTTACTGGTGTTGCATAATCTAAATATGACATTGCATAACCTCCTGAACGTGTATCGAACTTTCTTGGTTTGTACTTATTATCTGGTAAAGCAACAAATGAATGATGCTGATTTACACTAACCAAACTTGCATCTGGTGTAACACTTCTAATATTATATCCTTTAGGTGCCCCTTTAAAAGTTAACAAAGCATCAAACTCAACATTCTTAGGAAATGCTTTTGTTCTTTCTAAATTAAATGCAGATTTACTTTTATCTAAACTATAACTACCTTGCTTATTTCTTGCCAAAGTAGCTGTAACACCATGTGCATCTCTTAAAAAAAAAGAAGTCGCATCCACTAAAAATTTTCCATTTTTCTTTTCTTTAATGATAAAACCATGTAATACCGATTTCGCAAAGGCTTCTTTAACTGATTTTTTTTCTTCATTATTATTAGTAATTGCTCTAAACTTTTGATTTGGCTGAACTAGCAATAACTTATTACCTACTTTTTTAAAATACACTACTACTCCATCTCCTAATTGTCCTCTATCCAAACCAATATCATTAGAACCTACCCCTTCAGAAAGTGAACGTACGTATAGAAAATCTGTATTTAAATCATCAATTTGAATATATATCTTATCAGAATTATCATCATAATAAAAAGTAAAATAACCTTCATACTTCGTAATTCCTTTTTGTAGTTTTTTTCCTGATTTCTCATTAAAAAACTGAGAAAAAATAGTATTTGAAAAAGCAATAAAAAACAGAATAAATAGTATTTTTTTCATGATTGTTATATTTTCTATAAATCTATAAAATAACTATCGTCTTTAAAAAGAAGTATTCTTAAAATTTCATTTATTTTTGTACAGCTTATGATTACACAAGACCAACTTAAAGATATTGCTACAAGAATTGAGAAATTAAAATCTTACTTAGAGATTGATAAAAAACTTATTGAAATAGCCAATGAAGAGGAGAAAACAGTAGATCCTGATTTTTGGAACGATCCAAAAGCAGCAGAAATACTTATGAAAGAATTACGTTTTAAGAAAAAATGGGTAGAAGACTATAATAAAACCATAACTCTAAACGAAGATGTAATAGTTTTATATGACTTTTATAAAGAAGGAGAAGTTGAAGAAACAGAAGTAATTGAACAATTTAAAAAAGCGAGTACCTTTTTAGAAGATTTAGAATTTAGAAATATGCTTTCTGAAGAAGGAGATTCTCTTTCTGCAACCATACAAATAAATGCTGGAGCTGGCGGAACAGAAAGTTGCGATTGGGTAGAAATGCTGTCTAGAATGTACACAATGTGGGCAGAAAAACAAGGTTTTAAACTTAAAACATTAAACTATCAAGCTGGTGATGTTGCTGGGATAAAAACAATTACTATAGAAATTGATGGCGATTATGCTTTTGGTTGGTTAAAAGGAGAAAATGGCGTACATCGTTTGGTTAGAATTTCACCATTCGATTCTAATGGTAAACGTCATACAACTTTTGGATCTGTTTATGTTTTTCCTGTTGCAGACGATTCTATAGAAATAGAAGTAAATCCGGCAGATGTAGAAATTGTAACTGCGCGTTCTAGTGGCGCTGGTGGACAAAATGTAAATAAAGTTGAGACCAAAGTACAATTAACTCACAAGCCAACAGGCATACAAATTTCGTGTTCTAACTCTCGTTCTCAGCACGATAATAGAGCTACTGCAATGAAAATGTTAAAGTCTCAACTGTATGAAATTGAATTACAAAAACAACAAGCAACAAGAGACGAAATTGAATCTGGAAAATTAAAAACCGAATGGGGAAGTCAGATTCGTAATTATGTTATGCATCCATATAAATTAGTAAAAGACGTAAGAACTGCACACGAAACTGGTAATGTAGATAATGTTATGAATGGTGATTTAGATCCGTTTTTAAAATCTTATTTAATGTTAAATGGGCAGAAATCAGTTAGCAGTTAAGGGTTCGCAAAAATGAAAACCCTAAGTCTTCAACTATGTAACTCTACTATTTTAAAACTTAATAAAAAATGATAAAAATATACCACAATAACAGATGCAGTAAATCTCGCTGCGGAATAGAACTTTTAGAAAACTCTGGAAAAAAATTTGAGATTGTAAAATACTTAGAAGAAGTTCCAACAGAAAAAGAATTGATAAGAATTATTAAACTTTTAGGCATTACTCCTATTCAATTAGTTCGTAAAACAGAAAAAATCTGGAAAGAAGAATTTAAAGGAAAAGAACTATCCGATTCAGAAATTATTGTTGCAATGGTTAATAATCCTAAATTAATTGAACGTCCAATTGTAATAAATGGTAACAAAGCAGTTATTGGTAGACCAACAGAAAATATTCTTACAATAATTTAACTTTTGTAACACACTCTTCTTTAACTTTTTTTTAACTTTTTCATATTAAACTAACTAACATTTCTGTTGTCTTACAACACAACTATTCAAAGTCAACCATGAAAAAAATTACCCTTTTACTAGTCTTTTTAGTATCAACAACCTATCTATCAGCACAAAAACAAACAAAAGAATATGTTTCGATAAAAGGAAAAGTTATTGATACTAGTACCAATCTGGTATTAGAATACGCAACAGTCGTTCTAAAAAACACCAATACTCAAAAAATTACTGGAGGTATTACAGATGAAAATGGACTTTTTAATATTCAAACTCCAAAAGGAACTTATGAAATTAGTATAGAGTTCATTTCTTTTAAATCGATAAAATTTCCTGTTCAAGAAATTACTTCAAACAAAGATTTTGGTGTCATTAAACTTAAAGAAGACCAAAGTAGCTTAGACGAAGTGGTAATAATTGCAGAAAAATCTACAGTAGACATTCGTTTAGACAAAAAAATATATAATGTTGGTAAAGATATGACTGTTAAAGGCGGAACAGCATCTGATGTTTTAGACAATGTACCTTCGGTAGATGTAGATCCTGATGGTGTTGTTAGTTTAAGAGGTAGCGAAAATGTACGTATTTTAATTGATGGAAAACCTTCTGCTCTAGTAGGTTTAAGTGGTGCAGATGCTTTAAAACAATTACCTTCTGATGCTATAGAAAGAGTTGAAGTTATTACATCACCTTCTGCAAGATATGATTCTGAAGGAACAGCAGGTATTTTAAACATTATTTTAAGAAAAGGAAAAGCTTCTGGTTTTAATGGCTCTGTAAATGTTACAGTTGGTGATCCTAAAAATTATCAAGCGGGTGTTAATTTAAACATGCGTTCAGAAAAAATTAATATTTTCTCTAACTTTGGTTATAGCGATAATGGAGGTCCTGGAGTTTACAATTCTGATATTGATTATTTATCTAATGGAAGCTTAGACAGTACCAGAATAGAAAACAGAGACAATAACAGAAGTAGAAAAGGTTTTAATGCGAATGTTGGTTTAGAATACTTTTTAAACCAAAAGAGTTCTATTACAGGTACTATTTTTGTAAGAGATTCTGATGGACAAGATATTTCTACAAATAACATAAGCTCATTTGACAACGCAAACAATAACTTATATAATTCTACAAGAATTCAAAATGAAGGAGAAATTGACCAAACATTACAGTTCTCTTTAAATTATGTAAATAACTTTAATGATAAAGGACATAAATTTTCTGTAGACTTGCAACATAGTGCAAGTAAAGAAAATGAATCTGCAATTATTACAGATATAAACCCAGAAACAAACACAACTAACGAGCTTTCTATAGACAATTTATTACAAGCAGATTATGTTTTACCAATTGGTAAGAATTCGCAGTTTGAGGCAGGTTATCGAGGAAGCTTTCAATACTTAACTTCAGATTACCTTGTAGTTGCACCAAATTTAGATGCTAGATACAACCCTTCTAATAATTTAGAATTTACTCAAAATGTGAATGCTTTTTACACTCAATTTGGAAGTAAAATAAACAAGTTCTCTTATTTATTAGGTTTAAGAGCTGAATTAACAAACATAGATATTAAGTTAATTAACACAAATGAAAGTTTTAATAAAAATTATACCGACTTTTTTCCAACAGTAAATTTTGGATATGAAATGACAGATGATCAAAGCTTTACTTTTGGGTATAGTAGAAGATTAAGAAGACCACGTTCAAGATACTTAAATCCGTTTGAAAGTAGAGCAAGTGAAACAATTATTTCTAAAGGAAATGTAAATTTAGACCCAACATACACAAATTCTTTCGACTTAGGTTATTTAAATCGATGGGGAAAATTAACTTTAAATTCCTCAATTTATTACCAACATTCTACGAATAACATATCTAGAGTTAACAGTCAGGAAGTTAGACTTGTAAACGGTAAAGAAACTAATATTTTAGTAAGGCAACCTATTAATTTAGCTTCAGAAGATAGATCTGGTTTTGAATTTACTGCAAATTATAACGCCAGTAGAAAAGTAAAATTTTCTGGTAGTTTTAACTTTTATCAGTTTGAAACACAGGGAGAATACACATACAATGTAACTGACCCTACAACAAATATAATAACACCAATTACTCAAAATTTCGATACAAAAAACAATTCTTGGTTTACACGTTTCGATGCTAAAATTACTCTTCCTTGGAACATTCAATCACAAACTAGAGTATTTTATAGAGGTCCTAAAAATGATGCTCAAAGTAATATAAAAGGTATTTTATCTACAAATTTAGCTTTAAGTAAAGATATTTTAAAAGAAAAAGGAACTTTAGTACTTAATGTTAGCGATGTATTTAATTCTAGAAAATATCAATTTACTAGTTATGCTCCTAGTAGAGAAAACCCAACAAATATTACAGATCAAACGTTTCAAAGAAGAATGAGACAAGTATCTTTAACTTTTTCTTATCGTTTTAATCAAAATAAAAATCAAAAGGATAAAAAATCTGAAGGAAACAAACAAGATAATGGCGATGGAGAAGAGTTTTAAATTTTACTTAAACTAGTTACTTTTACTAGATATAAATGCATCTTTATCTAAAAAATAAAGATGCATTTATATTTTATAATAGTATTAATCATTTATTTATAAAAAAAAATATGATATTTTAAGTTTTTAACAAAAAAAACTCGCTCAAGAATTTGAACGAGTTTTTTTTAATTATATCTTTTAAAAAACTACTTTCCTTCGGCAGCTTTTTTAGCTTCTCTTTTTAATTTCATGTTTTCCCAAATTGTACCTCCTATCCAATAAGGAACTACAAATGTTAATAAGAAAATTAACAACCAAAAACCGGCTGTAAAAACAAACATGAATAAAACTAATCCTGAAAATTCTGAAAAATCTAACATTTGTGTGTATTTGTAATAGTAACTAGGTTATAAACGCAAAAATAATATTTATTTTCAAATTAAACTACCAAAAATCAAAAAAATTAAATACCAATATATTATCCCTTAAAACATCAACAAAAAACACCACTCCAACCTTATAATATAGTCTAACTTTAGCTCTTTTCTAATTAGATTTCATCTTTCTTTTTGTAAATTTGTATTTATAAAATCACTTTTAAGATGACAAAATTCAGAATTGAAAAAGACACAATGGGTAACGTAAATGTACCTGCTGATAAATATTGGGGGGCACAAACCGAGCGTTCTAGAAACAACTTTAAAATAGGGCCTTCTGGTTCTATGCCTTTAGAAGTAGTTTACGGATTTGCATACCTTAAAAAAGCAGCAGCATACACAAATTGTGAATTAGGTGTTTTAGCAGAAGAAAAAAGAGATTTAATTGCACAAGTTTGTGATGAAATTTTAGCTGGTAAACATAACGATCAGTTTCCACTTGTAATTTGGCAAACAGGTTCTGGTACACAATCTAACATGAATGTAAATGAAGTAGTTGCTAATAGAGCACACGAAATTGCTGGTAACGTTATTGGAGAGGGCGATAAAACAATACAACCAAATGATGATGTAAACAAATCTCAATCATCTAACGATACATTTCCAACAGGAATGCATATTGCTGCTTATAAGAAAATTGTAGAAAACACGATTCCGGGTATTACACAGTTAAGAGATACTTTAAAAGCAAAATCTGAAGCTTTTAAAGATGTAGTAAAAATTGGTAGAACGCATTTAATGGATGCTACTCCACTTACACTAGGTCAAGAATTTTCTGGGTATGTTGCCCAATTAAACTTTGGTTTAAAAGCATTAAACAATACTTTAGAGCACTTATCTCAATTGGCATTAGGAGGAACCGCTGTTGGTACAGGTTTAAACACACCAGCAGGTTATGATGTTTTAGTAGCAAAATATATTGCTGAATTTACAGAATTACCTTTTGTAACTGCAGAAAATAAATTTGAAGCTTTAGCTGCACATGATGCTTTAGTAGAAACGCACGGAGCATTAAAACAAATTGCAGTTTCATTAAATAAAATTGCAAACGATATTAGGATGATGGCTTCTGGACCAAGATCTGGAATTGGAGAAATTATGATACCTGCAAACGAACCAGGTTCATCTATTATGCCAGGTAAAGTAAACCCTACACAAGCTGAAGCTATGACAATGGTTTGTGCACAAGTTATGGGTAATGATGTTGCCGTTACAGTTGGTGGTACACAAGGGCATTATGAATTAAATGTTTTTAAACCAATGATGGCTGCAAACGTTTTACAGTCTGCTCAATTAATTGGAGATGCTTGTGTTTCTTTTGATGAAAATTGTGCTGCTGGGATAGAACCTAACAGAACTAGAATTACTGAATTAGTAAATAATTCTTTAATGTTAGTTACTGCTTTAAATAC
>CAJQQH010000141.1 GCA_905480405.1 uncultured Polaribacter sp.
GTTCTAAAAACCAATTTAGAAGCATATTTATCTGGCACAATGTTAAGTAGAATTAATACAATGGTTATTGGGTATAAAAACATTAATGCAGGTACCGCTAAAGTGATGATAAAATCTACTTGATAACTACCAACTACAATACCAATTACAGAAGCTACTGCTGCAGTAATAATGTATGCTTTTTGAGAATCTTTACAAATACCTTTTATATAATCTGCGGTTCCGGTAACAATACCAATTGCGGTTGTAAAACATGCTAAAGCAACCAAAACACTTAAAAAAGTGGTGCCTAAATTACCTAATGTTTGTGTACTTAAACTAGATAAAACTTCTGTTCTAGAGGCATTTTCTGCAAAGGTTGATGAAAATAAAGAACCACTTAAAATTAAGCCTCCGTATATTAATAGTAAACCAGAACCAGCAATAAAACCAGCTTTTCTTATCAATCTTCTTTTGGCATCGAAAGTGGTATGACTACTATAGTTTAATGAGATAATAATTACCGCACCAACAACTACACCTCCAATAGCGTCAAAAGTTTGGTAACCTTCTAAAATACCGTCTACAAAAGGAGTTGTAAAACTAGATGGGTTTACGGTTCCTGGAGATCCAAAAATTGCAATTCCGATAATGATTAATAAGATTAAAACAATAATTGGTGTTAAAAACTTACCTATTAAACCAATAACTCTTGTTCTATTTACAGCAAAAATAAAGACAAGCACAAAATAAATAACACTTGTTAAAAGTGGTGATGTATCAAAAAACGGTTGTACCGTCATTTCATGTGTTACCGCTGCGGTTCTTGGCGATGGAATTGCAATAGCAATCACATAAATTAACATGCAATAAATGGTACTAAAAACCGGAGAAACTTTTTTTCCAAAATCGTATAAGGTTCCTTGTAATTTTGCATGTGCAAAAATTGCCAAAATTGGTATAGTAACCGCAGTTAAAACAAAACCTAAAACAACAATCCACCAATCTACACCTGCTTTTAAACCTAAAGTTGGTGGTAAAATTAAATTTCCTGCTCCAAAAAAGAGTGAGAAGAGTGCAAAACCTGCAATCCAAATTTCTTTTGTTTTGTTCATTATAATTCTTGTCTTAGTGGTCGAAATATACATATTTTTGTGTGATGCAAAAATCAATCACTTTTAAAAATGCAAACATTTCTTTTTCTGATGAAGGAAAAGGAACCGCAGTTGTACTAATTCATGGGTTTTTAGAAAATTCTACTATGTGGAAAAACATAACACCAGTACTTTCTAAAAGAAACAGAATTATTACGATTGATTTATTAGGTCATGGAAAAACAGCTTGCTTGGGTTATATACATTCTATGGAGCTTTTTGCAGAAACGATTGCCGCAGTTTTAAAACATTTACGCATTCGTAAATCGGTTTTAATTGGGCATTCTTTGGGAGGTTATGTTGCTTTGGCTTTTGCCGAAAAACATCCACAGAAAGTAAAAGGATTATGTTTAATGAATTCTACTTCTGATGATGATAATGATGAACGAAAAACATTAAGAACAAGAGCCAACAAAATGATTCAGCATAACTTTACCAATATGGTAAGAATGTCTTTTGCTAATTTGTTTGGTGCAAAAAGTAAAGAAATTTATAAAGATGAAATGAATTCGTCTTTACAAGAAGCTCTACAAACTTCATTACAAGGTTATATTGCCGCACAAGAAGGGATGAAATTACGCCCAAATAGAAACCAAGTTTTAGCAGAAAACAACTTTAAAAAGTTAATAATTGCTGGTGAAAAAGACCCTGTTTTAAATGTTAACATAATTATTGAGGAAGCTAAAAAAACCAATTCTGAAGTTGTTGTTTTTTCTAACGGACATATGAGTCATATTGAAAATAGAGACGAATTGATTGCAACTTTAAAAGTGTTTACTAAAAAATGCTAATGTCGTTTTCTGTTAGCAATAATTTTTTAATGAAAAGCTTTTTATTTTTGCCTTTTTAATAACTTTTTCTTGTAAAAGAGCAAAAAAGATATTTCTAGAAAATTATTCTAGCAATACGATTGTTACTTACAAGTGGTTATTTCAATTAATAACATTTACTTCTTTATTATACTTTGTTGCCATTATAAAAAATACTTTAAAATATTTTGGGCAAAAAGACACTTTTAACAATGCAGAAACCTTTTTAGCTACAATTATTTTGATTTATGTTTGTTGGTACATTCTAAAAGCTTTAAAATATCCAAATCTTTTTAGCGGTGTAAATTCTAAGACAAAATTAATAAACGATCTAATTGAAGAAAATAAAGAAGTAAAACTACTTACAACAAACGAAGAAGTAAAAAGTTTAATTTCTTATATGAAAAGTAAAAAACCATATTTAAATCCGTCTTTATCAATTAGAAATTTATCCGTAGAAGTTAAAATGAATTCTAGAGATTTATCAATTTTAATTAATCAGAATTTAAATCAACATTTTTTCGATTTTATAAATAAATATCGCATTATAGAAGCCATGAATATTTTAAAAAACCCAGCTAAAAAAGAGTTAACAGTTTTAGAAATTTTATATGAAGTAGGTTTTAATTCGAAATCCTCTTTTAATACCGGTTTTACATCCACTCAATTTAAAAAGAAAGAATTACATTTATCATCATAAATTATCATTAATTCATGAATTACGATTCTATAATTAGCACATTAGCGATTATAATAGTTTTACTCTTTTTACTTTTTTCAGTTTTTTTACTTTCTGTAAAAACAGAAAAAAAATTAAGTAATCAATTATTAGCTACCTTTTTAATAATAACAGCTATAGATATTAGCGCCTTCTTTTATTCTCAATTTATAGAATTACCATTGAATTTAGAAATGCTTCGTTTTAAAGTATCTGCATTTAAAAACCCTTTACTATTCTTATATATTTTATCTGTAATTTATTCTAACTTTAAACTAAAATGGAAACATTTAGTTCATTTACTACCTTGGATTATTACTGTTTTAGTATTACTGCCCAACTTCTTTTTAGCAGATAACGATGCAAAAATTGAATTTTTTAAAACTTATGATAACCATATTGAAACTCAATTTTTAAGTTATTTTAGTGATGTTTTATCCTTTTTTTATTTAGTTGCAGAAATCTACTACATCATTAGGTATCGAAAAATTTTATTAGAAAATTATACTGATAAAAATGCTTTTAAAAACTACAATTGGTTAAAGCAACTATCAATATTACTTTTTATTGGTCAGGTTATAACACTTATAAAAAGTTATATTCGTGTCAATTCAAACAATGATGCTATTGCTATTATTAGAACTATTACTTTACTTTTTGGTGTGTTTTTTATCTGCTGGTTATTTTTAAAGGCAGTAAACTCTCCAAAATTATTTAAAGGTATAGAGGTTGATTTACAAACATCAAAAGAACTTAAGAGTACTATAAATGAGAAAGAAAAAAATCCAAAGGTTTCATTTTTAAAAGAATTTATGGTTGATAAAAAACCATATTTAAATCCGTCTTTAACAATTAGAAGTTTATCCGAAGATATTAAAATGAATTCTAGAGAACTATCTGTGTTGATAAATCAGAATTTAAACCAGCATTTTTTTGATTTTATAAATGAATATCGAATTAAAGAAGCAATGAATATTTTGAAAAATCCAACTAAAAAAGAGGTTACGGTTTTAGAAATATTATATGAAGTTGGTTTTAATTCTAAATCTTCCTTTAATACTGCATTTAAAAAGTACACGGGTTTTACGCCTACACAGTTTAGAAAAAACACTTAAAATCAAGTAATTAACGTAAAGTCGAACGTTTATAAAATATAGTCGAACTCATTTCTAAATTAGAAAAGAGTTCGACTTTGTGTTTTCGGTCGCACAAAATAGTTTGCAGTTGCACTTTTGTACTATCAAAAATAAAAACTATTTATCATGAATATAAAAACAAGATTTTTAAGCATTCTAATTACGTTATTTTTCTCAACAGTATTATTAGCCCAAACAATTACCGGTAAAATAACAGATGCAACTGGTATCATTCCGTTTGCAAATGTTACTATTAAAGATAATCAGTACAAAATAATTACAGGAACAACAACTGATGATGATGGGCTGTTTAAATTAAAAATATCTAAAGGAACTTATACAATTGAAGTAAGTTATTTAGGTTATAAAAACTGGAAAAAAGAAATTAATGTTAGTGCCAACCTTAACTTAGGAACTATTTTTTTAGAGGAAAACTCACAAAACCTAGAAGAAATTGTAATTAAAACGGAGAAAAGAGTTTTGGAGAGAAAAATTGATCGATTAATTTTTAATGTAGAAAAAAGTATTGCTGCAACTGGAGTAAACGGATTAGATGTTTTAAAAATTACACCAGGTGTACAAGTTCAAAACGGCACTCTAGAGATTCTTGGTAAAGGTGCAACAAGAGTAATGATTAATGGTAGAATTTCTCCCTTAGCTGGTGATGAATTGGTAAGTTTTTTAAGCGGTTTTTCTGCAGACGATATTCAAAAAATAGAAGTAATTACAAACCCACCAGCAAAATATGAAGCTTCTGGTAATGGTGGTTTAATTAATATTGTCTTAAAAAAAGGGTTACAAGATTTCTGGAAGAATAGTACCACAATTTCTTATAATCAAAATAAATATAATTTTACAACATTAAACAACAACTTCTTCTACAACAAAGGTAAAATTTCATTTTCTGGAAGTTTAAATGCAACGAAAGGTAGTTTAGAAAATTTAGAAGGACTATCAATCAACTACCCAACAAATAATTGGAAAATAGATGTAAATTCTGAAATTGTAAAAGATCAATTCTCTGGGCGTTTTTTAATCGACTACGCCGTTTCAAAAAACACAACTTTTGGGCTTCAATATTTAGGCAATACTAGAACGCCTGAAATTATTGGTGTAACCACCTCTTCTATTTTTGATAATAACAGTAATTTAGAAAAAGCATTAGTAAATCAAGGCGATAATGTAGTTGATAATAAAAATCATTCCTTAAATTTTCATTTAATAACGCAACTAGATTCTTTAGGAAAAAGTATTTCTTTTGATGCTGATTACTTTACATTCAATTCAGAAAACAGTCGTGACTTCTTTACTGAAGAGTTTAACAATTTAGGTAACTCTCAAGGTGTAAATTCTGCTGCATTAAATATTGCAAATCAAGAAATAGAAAACCTTAACGCTAAGATTGATGTTGAGCATCCGCTTGAAAAAATAAACCTTTCTTACGGTGTAAAAGCTAGTTTTACCAAAACAAAAAGTGATGTTTTATATTTTGATACCCTTTCTGGAACTCCTGTTTTAGATTCAAGTAGATCAAACGAATTTATGTACAACGAAGATGTTTTAGCAGCATATTTTTCTGCAAATACAAAATTAAATGAGAAACTAGAAATGCAATTTGGTTTACGATTAGAAGATACTAAAACCAAAGGGGTAAATGCAGAAATTAACCAAGAAACAATTAATAATTATACAAAATTATTTCCGTCTTTGTATTTCTCTTATGCTAAAAATGATAACAATAATTTTGGTTTTACTTATGGAAGAAGAATTAGCAGACCAAATTTTAGAAACTTAAATCCGTTTCGTTTTTATATTAATGATAATAGTTACAGTGTAGGTAATCCGTTTTTACAACCTACTTTTTCAGATAATATAGAATTTTCGCATTTGTATAAAAATAATTTAAGCACAAGTATTTCCGTAAACATTACAAAAGGTGGTTCTGGTACTGTATTTACTTCAGATGCAACAAATCAAACTCAAATTGTTACTAGAGAAAATTACTATAATCAATACAATTATGGTATTAAAGAGAGTTTTTCTTTTAGTAAAAGTAATTGGTTCAACAGTCAGAACAGTGTAAATCTATTGGGTTATTACACAAAATTCACTAAAGATTTCGGGTCAGATCCTAAAAATGGTGTACAAGTTCATTTAACTTCAAACAATACATTTTCATTAAGTGAAAACACAAAATTACAAGTAAACTCTTGGTACAGCTCTAAACACAATAGAGGTTTATTTAGCCTTGGAGAAATGTTCGATTTATCTTTAGGATTACAACATAATTTTAAAAGTAACATTAAAATGTCTTTACTTTTTAGTGATGTTTTTAAGACGTCTGGCTTAAATAATTTTAAATCTACAATAAACGGAATCGAGCAAGTTTACAGACAAAATGAAAGTACTAGAAGTTTTAGAGTTTCACTTTCTTACGACTTTGGTAACAAAAAAATAAACGTAAAAGATAGATACTTTGGAAATGATGACGAGCGCAGAAGAAGTAATTAAATAGTTTATTTTTTTACTTAAAAAAGATTAACTTGACCAATACAAGAAGCACATAAAATAAATGAGAAAAATTTTAATAACCGGCGGTTTTGGTAAAATAGCAAAACATTTTGTTCTAAGTTTTAATAATAAATATGACATAACCGTTGCGGATATCAAAACAGATAACAATACTTTTACAGATAATGTACGAATAGAAAAAGTTGATTTAATGAATTTTTCTGCTTGTTTAACACTTTGTAAAGGCATGGATACTGTTATACATTTAGCAGGAGTTGTAGACCCCGTTTCCGAGTCAGACAATATTCTAGAAATAAACATAAAAACAACTCAGAATATTTTTAAAGCAGCTGTAATTTCTAATTGCAAGAGACTCATTTTTGCAAGTAGTGCTCAAACTATCGAAAGTTATCCAACCGATATTCAAGTGCATAAAAACATGCTTTTAAAGCCTAAAAACATATATGGAGTTTCAAAATGTTTTGGTGAAGCCTTAGCAGCTTATTATGCAAATAATAAAGCTATTTCTGCTATAAGTTTACGAATTGGAGCTTATGAGTTTCCTAAAGACTTTACCGAAATGAATGCTCGCGATTTAAGTGCTTTTTTACATCCTGATGATTTTAATCAATTACTCATTGGCTGTATAGAAACAGAAGGATTAAAACATGAGGTTTTAAATGCTATTTCTAATAATAGATACAAACGTTTAGATATTAGCGAAGCGATTGAAAAAGTAGGGTATAATCCAAAAGCTGATGCCTTTGAATTATTTAAATTACTAAAAAACTAAAAACATCTATGACTAAAAAATATTATTCTAAAGTGTCTTACGGATTATTAATCTTTGTATTCATCGTCTTTTTTGGACCTTTAGTTCCTATTCTAATAGCTGATGGTTTTACTATAAACATGATTTTAACAATACTGTTTCTAATCATAATTTTTGGGTTTATACTACACATGTTTTTCAAAACAATTTATACAATTGAAGAAAATAAACTCAAGATAAAATGTGGCTTTTTTTCATACAAATCAATTGAAATTAATGACATGAGAGAAATTGCAAAATCAACTAATATTATTTCTTCTCCTGCGGCTTCTTTTGATCGTATTGAAATTAAATATGGAAAATTTGATGAGGTAATCATTTCGCCAAAAAACAAATTTGAATTTGCAAAAGATCTTGTAAAAATAAATTCAAAAATAGTAAACACTTTAAACGAGGTATCTTAAAAAACAAAAAGCGCAAATTTAAAATTTGCGCTTTTTTATAAATATATTTTAATGCTTTTTATTCGTTTTTCAAAGCATTCCAACCTTGTGCTTTTAATTCAATTTCTTGGTTTGCTCTGGTAACTAAGTTTAAACCTTGGTTTTCTGCAACAACATGGCCAACAATAGAAAAATTAGGATTTCCTTTAATCTTATCAAAATCTGCAATTGGCACTGTAAATAGTAACTCATAATCTTCACCACCACTTAAGGCAACCATTGTAGAATCTAGTTCAAACTCTTCACAAGCAGAAATTACTTGAGGATCTAGGGGTAATTTATCTTCGTAAACTTTACAACCTACTTTACTTTGAGTACAAATATGAAAAAGCTCTGAAGAAAGACCATCAGAAATATCAATCATAGAAGTTGGTTTTATATCCATTTCTTTTAATAAACCAGCAACATCTTTACGAGCTTCTGGTTTTAATTGGCGCTCAATTAAGTATGTATAATTGTCTAAATCTGGCTGATTGTTTGGATCTACTTTAAAAACTTGTTTTTCTCTTTCTAAAACTTGTAAACCTAAATAAGCCGCACCTAAATCTCCAGAAACAACAATTAAATCTGTTTCTTTTGCTCCATCTCTATACACAACTTCTTCTTTATCTACTTTACCAATTGCAGTAACAGAAATTAAAATTCCTTTTGTAGAAGAGGTTGTATCTCCACCAACTAAATCTACATTATAAGTTTCACAACCTAATTGAATTCCTGCATACAGTTCTTCAATTGCCTCTAAAGGAAACCTATTTGAAACAGCAATAGAAACCGTTATTTGTTCTGCAACACCATTCATTGCATACACATCAGATAAATTAACCATAACAGCTTTGTAGCCAAGGTGCTTTAAAGGCATGTAACTTAAATCGAAATGTACACCTTCTATTAACAAATCTGTTGTAACTAAAGTTTGCTTTTCAGATGCTTCTAAAACTGCTGTATCATCTCCAATTCCTTTTATTGTTGATGAATTTGCTACTTTAAAATATTTAGTAATATGCTTAATCAAACCAAACTCTCCTAGTTCAGCTAATGATGTTTTTTGTGTATTCTTGTCTTCTAACATACTGCAAAGATAGGTACATTCTAAAAATTGAAAGAGTTACTTTAACATAGAAAATTAATACTTTTACATTTTTAATAGTATTTTTGAATATTACTTGATAAAAAATGAAAAAAACTACATTAATATTTATTTTTTTTACACATTTAATATGTGCTCAAACTCCTTGTTCTAACGGAAAAGCAGGAGAATATCCTTGTAATGGCTACGATTTACTTTCTAACGTACCTGTTAACATATTAGCAAACACAAATGGCAACCCAGAAGGAAGCGATATTTGGGGTTGGACAGATCCAACAACAGACAAAGAATATGCAATTGCCGCAATGACAAACAGTACTGCTTTTGTTGATGTTACAGATCCATTAAACCCCGTTTTTTTAGGCAGATTAGATTCTAGCGCTGGTAATAATTATTGGAGAGATGTAAAAATTTATAATAATCATGCATTTATAGTCGCAGATAATGTAGGAGCACATGGTATGCAAGTTTTCGATTTAACAAAATTAAGAGGTGTTACTACTGCTCAAAACTTTACGGAAGATGCAAATTACAAAACAGATGTTTTAGGTAGTTGTCATAATATTTTTATAAACGAAGAAACTGCTGTTGCTTATTTAGTAGGTTGTAAAAATGCTAGAGGTTCAAGAATTTTTAATGGTGGGCCTATATTTGTTGATATATCAGATCCAAAAAACCCAACTAAAATAAATCATTATGCAGATGAAGGTTATACGCATGATGTACAAGTTGTAAACTACCAAGGTCCAGATACAGAACACAAGGGAAAAGAAATTTTTATAGGTAGTAATGAAACTGAGGTTACAATTTTAGATGTTACAGATAAAAACAATGTTATAAAAATTGCAGAAATTGGGTATTCTCAAACGGGTTACACGCATCAAGGTTGGTTTACAGAAGATCAACGTTATTTTATTTTAGGTGATGAAACTGATGAACAAACTTTCGGAATGAATACAAGAACATTAGTATTCGATTTTTTAGACTTAGACAATCCTGTATTATCATCAACTTATTCTGGTCCTTCTGCAGCTATAGATCATAATGGTTATGTAAAAGGAAATCTTTTTTATATGGCAAATTATAGAGCAGGTTTAAGAATTTTAGACATTACTAACATTAATGCTGCAACAAATTCTATGACAGAAATAGGTTATTTTGATACGTATCCTGCAGATGATGGTACTGCTTTTAACGGTGCTTGGAGTGTGTATCCTTATTTTGCAAGTGGAAACATTATAATAAACGATATTGAAAGAGGTTTATTTGTAATCAGAAAAAGTGGAACTTTAGGTTTAGAAACTCAAAATATAGATAACTCTTTTTCTGTATATCCTAATCCAACATCAGAAAATACGACTATAAAAGCTTCTGGTAATCAATCTATAAAAAGTGTGCAATTGTATTCTTTGTTAGGGCAAAAAATAGTATCAGAAAATAATATTAATAGTACAACTTACGTTTTAAATACAAAAGGACTTAAAAAAGGAATTTACTTGGTTAAAATTAATAACAAAAGAACAAGTAAAATCGTAATTAAATAACAAAAGAAATGCTTAAAAAAATGTATTTATTAGTTTTTATTGTAGCTTTTAGCTGCACTAAAAACGATGTTTTTCAACCTAACGGAGAAGTATTATCCATTGTTCCTCTAGAAAAATGTGAAAATGGTTTTGCAGGAGAATACCCTTGTAACGATTACGATTTACTAGATTATATTTCTCTAGAAGAAATTGGTGGAGTTGGTACAAAAGGTAATGATTGTTGGGGTTGGACAGATCCTTTAGACAATAAAGAATACGCATTAATGGGTACAAATAAAGGCATTACTTTTATAGATATTACAAACCCTACAGAGGTTGTAATTTTAGGAACTCTTGCTACAAGAACCGTAAACAGTTCTTGGAGAGATGTAAAAGTTCATAACACTGTTGCATATGTTGTTAGTGAAGCTGCAGATCATGGAATGCAAATTTTTAATTTAGAAAAATTAAGAAATGTAACAAATCCTCCAGTAGTTTTTGAAAGTGATTACGATTATACTGGTTTTGGAAGCGCACATAATATTGTCATAAATAAAACCAAAGACTATGTGTATCCTGTTGGTACAACAAGAAGCGGAACTTATAAAGGCGGACCTTTGTTTATAAATATTGAAGACCCTGCAAACCCAATAAATGAAGGTGGTTTTATCAATTATTCTCATGATGCACAAGTGGTAACTTATAACGGACCAGATACAGAACATCAAGGAAAAGAAATTTTAATTGGTAGTAATGAAGTAGAAGTTGTAATTGTAGATATTACAGACAAAAGCAACCCCATAAAACTATCAGCAATTAGTTACTCTAATGTAGAGTACACACACCAAGGTTGGTTTACAGAAGATTTTAAATATTTTATTTTAGGTGATGAGCTAGACGAACTAAGAAAAGGATTAAATACAAGAACTGTTATTTTTGATTTTACAGACTTAGATAATCCTGTACATCATTTTGATTACTCTGGTTCTTCTGCCGCAATAGATCATAACGGTTATGTAAAAGGAGATACTTATTATTTAGCAAGTTATACCGCTGGTGTAAGAATGTTAGACATTTCTAATATAGAAGAAAAATCGATAACAGAAGTTGGTTATTTCGACACATATCCAGATAACGACATGGCTGCATTTAATGGTGTTTGGAATGTTTATCCATATTTTCCTAGTGGAAACATTATTGTAAGCGATATTAATAGTGGCTTTTTTGTGATAAGAAAATCAGGTTCTTAATTTATTTATGAAAAACGTCTTTTACTTAATTCTACTCTTCTTTTTATATAACTGTTCTAAAGAAGATGTTCCAACAACTCCTATTGTTATTAAAAATACAGGAGAAATAAACAATGTTCAAACTTTTGGAGGTTCTAAAAACGATGCACTAAATTCAATTATTAATACTACAGATGGTGGTTATGCAGTTCTTGGTTACACACAAAGTAACGATTTTGATATTGTTGGTAAAACAAATGAGAGTTTCGATTTTTGGTTAATGAAATTCTCTTCTGAAAATGAATTAGAATGGAACAAAACTTTTGGAGGTTCTGATGATGATAGAGGTGTAGATATAATAGCAACAAACGATGATGGTTTTGCCATTTTTGGGTATGCAAGTAGCACAGATTTAGATGTTACCCAAAACGCAGGTTCTCAAGATTTCTGGATGTTAAAAATTTCTAATGATGGATCTATTTCTTGGCAAAAATCCTTTGGTTATGCTGGTTCAGATAAAGGAGTTTCGTTAATTAAAACATCTGATAACGGCTTTCTTTTAACTGGTGTTTTAGATGTTTCTGCTTCTGGTGGTGAAGGAAACTCTAAAAGTGCACAACGTCATGCTGGAGGAGATATTTGGGCAATAAAACTATCTGATAACGGTAATTTAGAATGGAGTAAATACTTTGGAGGTTCTTTTACAGATACTCCGTTTGGTGTTGTAGAAACAACCAATAACAATTTTATAATTGCAGCCTCTTCAGACAGCGAAGATTTTAACATTTCTAACAACATAGGAACTTATGATTTTTGGATTCTAAAAATTTCTAGCGCTGGACTTCTAATTTGGGAAAAAAGTTTTGGAGGTACAGAAATTGATGAACCTAGAGCAATAACTACAACAAATGATGGTAATTTTATTGTTGTAGGTGACACTAGAAGTTCAGATACAAATGTTTCTATAAATAATGGAGCAGCAGATTTATGGATGATAAAAATAGCAACAGATGGTTCTCTAATTTGGGAAAAAACAATTGGAGGAACTAGTTTTGATGTTGCCCGTTCAATATCTAACACACAAGACAATGGGTTTGTAATTGCTGGTAGCTCTAGAAGTTCTAATGCAGATTTTACTAATCAAGGTCAAAACGATGCTTGGGTTCTTAAAGTAGATTCGGTAGGTGAAATAGAATGGCAAAAAATTATTGGAGGTTCAGAAATTGATTTCTTGTATGATGCTGTAGAATTAAATAATAAAACAATAATTGCTGTTGGAGAAAGTAGCAGCGCTAATGCAGATATTACTGAAAACAAAGGTTTCTCTGATGCATTAATTATAAAGATAAAATAATGAAAAAAATAATTAGCTTTTTAGTTCTTATAATCATTTTTTCTACTTGTAAAAATGAAACTGATTGTTGTGTAAATTTATCACCAATAACTGTAAACCTAAAATTTACACATAATTGGAATGGAGTTGCTCTTACAGCTGCAGATTTTAACAGCTTTAAATTTACAACAGAAAACGGAGAAACTATAAGTATTGAACGTTTGAGATATCTTATTTCAAATATTTCTATCGGTAATACAATAAAGGATTATAACCTTGTAAATATTGGAGAAAATACAGGCTCAGAAATTACTTTTGAAGAAGTTAATCAAGAATCAAATTTACTACAATTTACTTTTGGATTTGCAGATGAAGATAATATTGATGGCGTTTATCAAGATTTAAACTCAGCGTCTTTTAACGTTCCTTCTATGTTAGGTGGCGGATATCATTTTATGCAATTTGATGGTAAATACAAAGACACAAATAACCAAGATGCAAATTTTAATTATCATGCAATTAGAGCTGTAGACAGATCAGATCCTGATAACTTAGTTTTTGAAGATACTTCTTTTAAAATTGACTTAGGTACTATAGATTTTACTAATAATGCAACAATAGAAGTTAAAATAAACATTGCAGAATGGTTTAAAAACCCAAATACTTGGGATTTAAATGAATTAAATACTGTTTTAATGCCAAATTTTGAAGCACAGAAATTAATGAGTGCAAACGGAAAATCAGTTTTTTCTTTAGGTGAAATAACACAATAATTTTTATGCATGCTATTTCTACTAAAGTAGAAATCTATCATTTAATTTCGTTTAATAAAAAAATCTCCACCCAAAATTCTAGAAAAAAGAATTTTACTCGAAGTGTAATTATCAGTTCTAGTAATTTTTGAAGCACTAAAAAATGATATAGAGAACCCTTTTAAATCAATATGAAAAAAATAGCTGTTTTTCTTCTCTTCACTTTCCTTTTGATGAATTGCACATCAAAAGAAGAGAAAGAAGATTTATATACTCCAATACCATATAACTTAAAAATTCCTACTCTTTTTGCAGATAAATTAATAGCACCTATAATTCCTACAAATAATCCTTTAACCGAAGAAGGTATCGCTTTAGGTAAAAAATTATTCTTTGATAAAATTTTGTCTGGTAACGGTACACAATCTTGTGCTACTTGCCACGATCCTCAAAAAGCATTTACAGATGATAGACAATTTAGCGACGGAATTGATGGAATTTTTGGAAACAGAAACTCAATGCCATTATTTAATTTAGCTTGGAATTTTGATGAACGTTTTTTTTGGGATGGTAGGGCTTTAAGTATAGAAAGACAAGCTTTTGAACCCGTAACAAACCCTATAGAAATGCATGCTAATTGGGCTATTGTTGCTAACAAACTACAAGAACATTCAGAATACCCAATATTGTTTAAACAAGCATTTGGTACCTTAACAATTGATTCTACTTTAGTAACAAAAGCAATTGCTCAATTTGAAAGAACAATTATTTCTGGTAACTCTAAATTTGATCAATTTTTAAGAGGAGAAACTACACTAACCACAGAAGAACAAAATGGTTTTGATATTTTTATGGATGAAGCAAGAGGAGATTGTTTTCATTGTCACGGAAGTAATAACAATCCTCTTTGGACAGATAATTCTTTTCATAACAATGGTTTAGACACTACCTTTTCTGATTTAGGTTTGGGAGCAATTACAGGAGACCCTGCAGATAATGGTAAATTCAAATCACCATCAATAAGAAACTTAGTCTACACAGCACCTTACATGCACGATGGTCGTTTTTCTACTATAGAAGAAGTAATCAATCATTATTCAGAAGGATTAAAACCATCAGCAACTATAGATCCTTTAATGAAAAAAGTGAATAATGGTGGCGTAAATTTAAGCGCAAAAGACAAAGCAGATTTAAAAGCTTTTTTACTATCACTTTCCGATTTAGATTTCATCAATAATAGCAACTTACAAGAGTAATCAATAAAACCAATAATTACATTCAGTTTCATAATGAAAGTTTACAATTTTTATGCGACTTATATCGTATATTTGCATTCAATTTAGATTTAATCTATTTAAAATTATGATAAAAGTTTCAGACACAGCAAAAAAGAAAGTCATCGAATTAATGACTGATGACGGCTTTGACGCTACAAAAGATTTTGTAAGAGTAGGTGTAAAAAGTGGTGGTTGTTCAGGTTTATCTTACGATTTAACATTTGATAAAAATCAACAAGAAAATGATAAATTTTTTGAAGAAAATGATGTGAAAATTGTGGTTGACAAAAAAAGCTTTTTATATTTAGTAGGAACAACCTTAGAATATTCTGGAGGTTTAAATGGTAAAGGATTTGTTTTTAACAACCCAAACGCCAATAGAACTTGTGGTTGTGGAGAATCGTTTTCTTTATAGAAAACTATTATTAAAAGATTAAAAAATTATGAGTAAGTATACAGAAGACGATTTAGAAAAAGAATTAGAAACCCAAGAATATAAGTACGGTTTCTATACAGATATAGAAAGTGAAACTTTTGCAAAAGGGTTAAACGAAGATGTTGTAAGAGCAATTTCTAAAAAGAAAAATGAGCCACAATGGATGACCGATTGGCGATTAGAAGCTTTTAGAGTTTGGGAACAAATGGAAGAACCAGAATGGGCAAATGTACATTATGAAAAACCAAAATTTCAAGACATTGCTTATTATTCTGCTCCAAAAGAAAAACCAAAATTAAATTCTTTAGATGAGGTAGATCCTGAGTTATTAGACACTTTTAAACGTCTAGGAATTTCTTTAGATGAACAAAAAAAATTAGCTAATGTAGCCGTAGATATTGTTATGGATTCTGTTTCTGTAGCAACTACTTTTAAGAAAACATTAGGTGAAAAAGGTATTATTTTTATGCCTATTTCAGAAGCAATTCAAGAACATCCAGAATTGGTTCGTAAATATTTAGGAACTGTTGTACCAACTACAGATAACTTTTATGCGGCATTAAATTCTGCAGTTTTTTCTGATGGATCTTTCTGTTACATTCCAAAAGGTGTTCGTTGTCCAATGGAATTATCTACATATTTTAGAATTAACGAAGGTGGAACTGGCCAATTTGAAAGAACACTAGTAGTTGCAGATGCAGGTAGTTATGTTTCTTATTTAGAAGGATGTACAGCTCCAAGTAGAGATGAAAATCAATTACACGCAGCCGTTGTAGAATTAATTGCAATGGACGATGCAGAAATTAAATATTCTACGGTTCAAAACTGGTATCCTGGTAACAAAGAAGGTAAAGGTGGAGTTTACAATTTTGTAACTAAAAGAGGTTTATGCGAAACAAACGCTAAAATTTCTTGGACACAAGTAGAAACAGGTTCTGCTGTAACTTGGAAATATCCTTCTTGTATTTTAAAAGGAAACAATTCTGTGGGTGAATTTTATTCAATTGCAGTAACCAATAATTACCAGCAAGCAGATACAGGAACTAAGATGATTCACCTTGGTAAAAATACAAAATCGACCATTATTTCTAAAGGAATCTCCGCAGGACATTCTCAAAATAGTTATAGAGGTTTAGTACAAATAGGAGCTAGAGCAGAAAACGCTCGTAACTTCTCTCAGTGTGATTCTTTATTGATGGGAAATTTATGTGGCGCACACACATTTCCATACATCGAAGTAAAAAATAAAACGGCACAAGTAGAACACGAAGCTACTACAAGTAAAATTGGTGAAGAGCAGTTGTTCTATTGTAACCAACGAGGAATTGATACCGAAAAAGCCATTGCATTAATAGTAAACGGTTTTAGTAAAGAAGTTTTAAATAAGTTACCAATGGAGTTTGCTGTAGAGGCACAAAAATTATTGGAAATTAGTTTAGAAGGTTCTGTAGGGTAAATTCTACGAATATTATCCGTTTAATTGTTTAAATAGTTATGCGAATAAATAAATACACAATTTTAAAAAATGAAAAAAATACTTTTCTTATTACTTGCAATTAGCATTGTAAGCTGTAAAAAATCAGAAAAAAAGGCAGACGAAGTTTCGAAGCCTAAAGTAAAATTATTCCAATTAGTGGGTGGATCTATTTTAGTAAAAAAATTAGAAGTTTTCTCTCAAGACACCACTTATACGGGGCAAACAAAACAATTTACAGATGCCTATTATGTAATATCTCACCCAAAAGGAAACTTAATGTGGGATGCTGGTTTGCCAGAA
>CAJQQH010000142.1 GCA_905480405.1 uncultured Polaribacter sp.
TAAAAACATTACTTCATCTTTTTTAAGACTAACTGCTTAATGCTATCTTTAATCGCAAAGATTAAATTAAACTATTAATAATTTTTAGCAAATTACTATCTTTATTAAAGAGCTGTTTGTAAAACATTATAAATAATTGTAATTTCAAAACTTTAACTTTGGATTAAATTTTTTGAACTAATCTTATTTTTATGTAAATAAAATAGCTATACCAGAAACAGAAATTTTAGTAATTATGATTCTATTTATTGTCTTTTAAAGCCAATAAAGTGTAAATGATTTTTTAAAGTATCATTTTAATCATTTTAATCATTGTTAAGAGTTGTAGATTACGTGATTAAAGTAAATTTAATTACTAAGTTTATTTTAATTACTAGTCTGTTTTGGTTTAATTATTAGTAATAAAATATTTTTATATCACATTTAATATTTTTTTGTAACAAAAAGCAACTTGTGTCGTCTATTAAACTATAGTTTAGTTTCATGAAATTTTCTTTAAAATCTATAGCAGTTTTACCATTTGTTAATATGAGTAATGATATTGATAATGAATATTTTTGTGATGGTATTACTGAAGAAATTATTAATGCATTAACAAAAGTTAAAGAGTTAAAAGTAATTGCAAGAACCTCTTGTTTTGCTTTTAAAGGTAAAAATGTTGATGTTAGAAAAGTAGGAAAACAATTAGGAGTAACTACACTCTTAGAAGGTAGTGTGCGTAAAGACAATAAAAGGTTACGTATTACTGCACAGTTAATAGATACGGTAAACGGCTCTCATTATTGGTCTAAAAATTTTGATAGAAAATTAGATAATATTTTTGAACTTCAAGATGAAATTAGTGTATTAATAGCCAATAAAGTACGCGAAAACTTTGGGCATTTTAATATAGAAGAGCATTTGGTGAAAAATGCAACTTCAAATGTTGCTGCTTACGAGTTGTTTTTACAAGGTCGTTATTATCAATTAAAATGGACTTCAGATTCTTTAAATACAGCTATTAAATACTATAACAAAGCCATTGCTAAAGATGTTAATTACGCAAAAGCTTATTACGCAAATTTACAATGTTATGGTTTGTTGGCTACTTGGGGATATATGCCTTATGAAGAAGGAAATGCTTTGGCTGAAAAAAACTTTTTAAAAGCCAAAGAAATAGATAAACAATTACCAGAATATCCACTTTCTTTTGTAGGTAAATTTTTTTGGGGCCTGTGGGATTTTAAGCTTGCTTATCAATTTATACAACAAGTATTAAACATCAACCCAAATCATATAGATGGTTTAGAAGCTTTGGTAGAATTATTTATTGCGAATGGTTTTTTTAAAGAAGCCTTATTTTATGCAAATAAATTATTAGAAGTAGATCCTTTGTCTGCCAATAACCATTATACTTTAGCACATGTTTATTATTATCAAGGAAAATATACTTTGGCTATAGCGCAAATTACTAATGCGTTAAACATTAGACCTGATTTTGAATTAGCAAAAAGCTTGCATGCTTTCTGTTTAATTTGGTTGCAAAAAAAAGATACACTTAAAGAGTTTCATCAGAACACTCCTTTTTATAAAGAAAAACTATTGTTGTATGATATTGTAAATGAAGAAAATACAATAGTTCCAAACGAATATTTTGAAGAGACATTAAAAAACAACGAAACAAGTATTACTCTAATAACTCCTTTTCGACTTTTTATACTTGCTAATTCTAAAGAACATCAATCGTTAGGTTTTAATTTATTAAGTAACGATGTAGAAAAACGCAGAGTACAGGTAATTAATTTTAGACAAGAACCTTTTTTAAAAAAGTTAGAAAGTAACCCGGAATTCAACAAGTTACATGTTTCTAATTTACTTATATCCGATGTTTCAACAACTTCAAAAGAAATAAAAGATAATACAAAAGAAAAGCTAGCTCTTAATGAACTGCAAAATTTAAAAGATGCCATCTTAATTTATTTTAAAGAAGAGCAACCGTATTTAGACCCGCAATTAAGTTTATCTTCTTTAGCAACCTATTTAAAGACCACTTCTAACAAGATTTCTTATGTAATTAACGAAACTTTGGATGCTAATTTTAACGAGCTAGTAAATAGTTATCGCTTGGTACATTTTAAAGAATTGGCTGTAAACACTAATCTAAAACACATTACTATTTTAGGTTTGGCTTATGATAGTGGTTTTAATTCTAAAAGTGTCTTTAATACGTATTTTAAGAAAATAGAAAGTATAACTCCAAGCAAATGGGTAAAAATGCAAAGGCAATAAATACAGACTATTTTTAGTTCCTTTTTTTTTATCATTCTGAATTCTATATTAGATTAACACACCTATTTTTAGATTTAATGTATTGATTTTATGTAATTAAATATTATATCGAAAAAATGAGAACAATCAATACATTAGTAATACTATAACTAATTTATAAAACCATACTTACACAAGTTCTTGTAACTAGAAACTGAAGAAGATTTATCTGCTTAATAAGGAACCATAATCAATAAAAAAGAGAAATCTGGTTCTACTATTAGTTCGTATTGCTTTTAAATAATGCATTGCATATCAATAGGTTTCTAAAGCTTCAAAAAAAAACATTAATTCTAAAAAAAAAGGTACTAAATCTTAAAAGATAGTTCTAGAATATAATTCAAGGCGTTTGAAATAAACATATGCTGCATCTTTGCGTTATTAAAAAATATAAAGAAATAAAATGACAGCAAAAAGAAAACAATTGATAAGTGCATTAAGCGTATGTACTTTATTACTGATATCATTTATATCCGTAGCACAAAACACAACAACTCCTATTAGAGACAAATTTATTTTTGAGTTTGGTATTGGTGGTGGTGTTATTACTTTAGAAAACAGTTCTGGTACACAAACTTTTGATACATCGCAAGGAGCAGGTAATTTTCCAGATTTTAAAGTAGGGTATATGATAAAAGAAAATTTAGCAATTACAGCTTCTTTACCAGGAATGATTTATAGTTTTGAAGATAATGACAGGCATTTTGGTGGTTTTTTAGCAGGAGTTCAGTATTGGTTTGCTAATAAATGGTGGGTAAACGGTGGAATTGGTTTAGGAATAGACTCACCTGCACTGTATGATATTAATGATAGCAATGACGACTGGAATTTTGGTAAATTAGTATCTACAGGTATTGGATATGAGTTTTATCAAAAAGAAAATTTTGCTATGAACGTTCAAAGCAAATTGGTTTTAGGTAGTGTAAATATTGCAAATGACCAACATAGAAACGCGGTTTCATTTGGTGTAAGTTTAGGTTTTAACTGGTTTTAAACCATTATATGCACTCATTCTTTAAAAATACAGTAGGTAAAAAAGAGGTTTTAAATTTTTATTATAAAAAGTTAGATACCTTAAACTTTGAAGTTGATTTTATTACTGTAGAAACTAGTTTTGGTGATACTAATATTATAATAACAAAGAATAATAATCTTACCCCTTTAGTAATGGTGCATGGTTTGTATAGCTGTGCACCTTTTGCTTTAGATAATTTTAAAGCACTTGAACAAAACTTTAAAATTTATGCTATAGATATTTTAGGGCAACCTAATATCAGTGATGAAATTAGATTGCATCCTAGTTCTAATGATTATGGAAAATGGATGTATGAAATTATCTCTAGATTGCATTTATTTAACGTGTATTTAGTTGGCTTTTCTTTAGGTGGCTATATTGCATACAAAACGTTAGCTTTTGAAGAAAGTAGAATTGCAAAGGCCTTTTTAATTTCGCCAACAGGTTTTGTAAGTGGGAATTTCATGAAATTATTTTTCACTTTTTATCTACCTTTAAAATTGTATCAATGGAAACAGGACAGTAAACAGTTAGCTATTATTTCAAACGCTTTGTGTACAGAAAAAGATACTTTTAACTTACACTTTTTATCAAAATTAATAGTAAACTATAAATTAGGTTTCTTGCCTTTTGTTAAAGTAAAGAAAAAAGAAGCAAAACGTATAACAACACCAATTTATATCTTTGCAGCAGCAAAAGATATAGTTGTACCTGGCAATAAATTGATACGAAAATCCAAGAAGTTACTACCTTCTTTACAAGATGTTTTACTTTTAAAAAATAGTAAAAATCAGTTTAATACTGAGGGTATAAACATGATTACAGCCCACATATTAGAGTCAATTCTAAAAACAAAATGATGTATATCCTTAAAGCTCTTTTATAATTTCTTTAAAAAG
>CAJQQH010000143.1 GCA_905480405.1 uncultured Polaribacter sp.
CCAAACATCTGCTGCTTGATAATCTGGAACTTTGCCTTGAGGAACTTCTAAACCAACACTAGACAAAGTTACACCTCCAAATAAATCTGGTTGAACAGTTAATGGTGTTAACCAGTTTACTTTTACCTTCTCTAAGGCTGTACAATTTCTAAAAACACCATATCCAAAATTAGTAATAGAATCAGGAAGTTCAATTTCTTTTAAACTTGTACAATTATAAAATGCAGCCTCATCAATTTCTATAACTGAATTTGGGATTGTTACTTCTAACAAACTTGTACACTCAGAAAATGCACCTCCTCCAATTTTTGTAATATTTTCTGGAAGATTTATATTTAAAAGATTAGTACAACCTGAGAAAGTTTGATCTCCAATTTCTGTGAAATCACTATTAATATTTACAGTGTTTAAATTTGTACAAAAGGCAAAAGCTCTTAAATCTGTAATTTTATTACTAGCTGAAAATGTTACACTTTCTAATGATGAACAACTAGAAAAAGCACTTTTAGGAATTGTTTCTACATTTGGCATAGTAACATCTGTTAAACTATTACATTGAAAAAATGAAAACTCTCCAATACTTATTACAGATTCTGGAAAATTTATTTCTTCTAAATTTATACATTCACTAAAAGCACTAATACCTATACTTTTTAGGTTTTCTTTTAAAGTGATATTTTTTAAATTCTTACAATTATTAAATATTCCAGAAGGCAATGCTATTATAGATTCTGGTATTGTAATATTTTGTAAAGCAGTACAACTATAAAACATATTTTCTCCTAAACTAGAAAGCCCATTTGATAGGTTTACTGTTGTTAAGTTTTCGCAGCCATTAAATATTCCAGAATCAAAATCAGTAATTGTATTTGGTATTGTTACACTTGTTAAAGCACTCCTATCAAAAGATAACCAACCTAAACTAGTTAATGAACTTGGAAAGTTTATTGATGTTAAATTTGCACACTCTGCAAACGCACTTTTACCTATAGAAGTCAATGAATTTGGTAAAACTATATTTTGTAAACCAGTTTTTTTAAATGTTCTTTCTTCAATAGTAGTAATTGAGTTTGGCAACTCAATACTTAATAAACTTTCATTTCCTTCAAAAACTTTATTTTTAATAGAAGTTACTGTATTTGGTATAGTTACACTGCTTAATTTTGTACAACTTTGAAATGCTCTTTGCTCTATTGTTTTAATGTGAGATGGAATAACTATTGTTTCTAAAGCAGTACACCCTTCAAACATTTGTTCTGGTATTTTATCAATTTGATTGGGTAGATTTACAATATCAATCAAAGAAGAACAAAAACTAAAAACTTCTTTACCAAGTGAAGTTATAGTATTTGGTAAATTTACTTCTGTTAAAGTACTACAACCATTAAAAGCATAATCTCCAACAATAGATACATTTGGTAATATAAAATTTTGTAAACTAGTACAAGATTTAAAAGCACCTGATTTAATTTCACTTAATTTAGAAGAACTATTAAAAGTAATTGTTTCTAATGCACTACAATTTTCAAAAGCATCTTCCCCTATAGAAGTCATATTATCTGGAATATTTATGTTTTTTAACTTTTTACAAAATCGAAAAACAGCTTCATCAATAATTTCTAAATTTCCAGAAAGGGTAACATCAGTTAAGTTTTCACAACTTTGAAATGCTCTTTCATTAATTGTTGTTACAGAATTTGGTATTACTATCTCTGTAAGACTATCACACCCAGAAAATGAAAATGTACTTATAGACTCTAAACTACTGGGTAAAACCAAATTTGTTAAATTAATACAGCCCGAAAATGCAGATGGACCAATTTGTTTTAAAGAATTAGGTAAGGTTATTTGAGTAAGAGTTGTACAGTTTTTAAATACATCTGTGTTTATTCTAGTAACCTTGAAAGTATCTCCTTGATAAGTAACTGCAGCCGGTATTGTAACAATATCTTTACAAACAGCATTTGTAATTTGTACAGATTTTGGATCAGTCCCAAGAGATTTGTAAGTGAAATCTCCAATAGTAAATGTTTGTGCTTTTAAACAAGCAATAGAAATAAATAAAGCAATTAGTAAAGTTATTTTTGTTTTCATATTTTTTTATTTTAGTATTGGTGTATTGTTTGCCAAAGCCAAAGCAATTTTTTTATAATCTCTGTTTTTTTCTTTTTCTATCTTATTAAATGTAGAACCTGGAGCTGTTATAGACATTGTATAGTCTTTAAATTTTACAAATAGTTCTCTTTTAGAACCTCTGTAATAAGCTGCTTGCCCTAAATTTGGAATCCATTCTGCACTTTTAGATACATTTTTACGTATTTGCCAACTTTCTACCCAAGTGCTCCCATCTTTTAGTTTGTCTTTTTCTTCATAAACACCAATAGAACCAGTAATATGATCAAATTCTTGATTTGATAATTTTACATAAAAAGAACATCTTTTATTTGTACTATTGCCTTTAGTAATTGTAATATCTGTTTCATTAACATGATACAATTTTGCTAAATGTTCTACTGATATATAACTGCATACATCTTCTATTTCAGAGAAGTTTACTTTATTAGTAAATTTTTTATTTACAAAAGAAGTATCATTAAAATCGGTGCCAATTGCGCTTTTTTTATCACTAAAACAATTGGTGAATAAAACAATAGTTATAGTAAAAAGTATTATTTTCTTTATCATAGCTTTTTATATTAAAATCCCATATTTTTATATTTACTTGTATTAATAGTCACGTTTTTATCAGAAATATTAGTAACTTCTATTGTAAATTTCTTTCCATTTTGGATGGTATTCATCTCTAAAACAAAACCAGAAAAATTAGGATTATTCATTTTCATACCCAACATTGGTAACGCTTTATTTTGAATAGGAAAATCTTTAGACAACCAAAAAGAAGCACTTCCTTTAGAGTTAGTATAATCATAATCTACTCTAACTTCCTCACATAAATAACCAATAATAGTTTTTGTATTTCCTGTTTTTTTGTAGCTATAATCTCCATCTTCAGGGATTTTATCTTCCATATTATATTGGTCTCCCATTTGTTCTAATGAGGTTGATTTTTTCATCTTCATTCCAGCCATACTCATAAACAT
>CAJQQH010000144.1 GCA_905480405.1 uncultured Polaribacter sp.
TGGGAACATGGACCTTTTCAAATTTGGGACGCAGTTGGTATTGCCAAAGGTGTTGAGATTATGAAAGCTGAAGGACATGCAGTTGCTTCTTGGGTTACTGAAATGCTAGAAAAAGGAGAAACTTCTTTTTATTCAGTAAAAGACGGAGCAACATATTATTACGATATTCCTGCAAAAGCACAAGTTAAAAAACCAGGTCAAGATTCATTTATCATTTTAGACAACATCAGAAAATCAAACGAAGTTTGGAAAAACTCTGGTGCTGTAATTGAAGATCTAGGAAACGGAATTTTAAATTTAGAATTCCAATCTAAAATGAACACAATTGGTGGTGATGTTTTGGCAGCAGTTAATAAAGCAATTGATTTAGCTGAAACAAATTACCAAGGTTTAATTGTAGGTAATCAAGCAGCAAATTTTTCTGTAGGTGCAAATATCGGAATGATATTTATGATGGCTGCAGAACAAGAATATAATGAACTAAACATGGCTATCAAGTATTTTCAAGATACTATGATGCGTATGCGTTATTCATCAATCCCTACAATTTCTGCTCCTCACGGTATGGCTTTAGGTGGTGGTTGTGAAATATCATTGCATGCAGACAAAGTGGTTGCAGCAGCAGAAACGTATATGGGATTAGTAGAATTTGGAGTAGGTGTTATTCCAGGTGGTGGTGGTTCTAAAGAAATGGCGTTACGTGCTTCAGATACTTTCCGTAAAGGAGATGTACAATTAAACGTATTGCAAGAAAATTTCTTAACAATTGGTACTGCAAAAGTAGCAACTTCTGCTTATGAAGCATTCGATTTAGGTTTACTTCAAAAAGGAAAAGATGTTGTTGTAGTAAACAAAGATCGTCAAATTGCAGTTGCTAAGAAACATGCAATATTAATGGCAGAAGCAGGTTACACACAACCAGCTGCACGTAAAGATGTATTAGTTCTTGGTAAGCAAGCTCTAGGTGCTTTTATGGTAGCTACAGATTCTATGCAAGCAAGTAGATTTATATCTGAACACGATCAAAAAATAGCAAACAAATTAGCCTATGTAATGGCTGGTGGAGATTTATCGGAACCTACCAAAGTTTCTGAACAGTATTTATTAGACTTAGAACGCGAAGCATTTTTAAGTTTATGTACAGAGCGCAAAACTTTAGAGCGTATTCAACACATGTTAAAAACTGGTAAACCATTAAGAAACTAAAAAAATGAAAACAGCATATATAGTACAAGGATATAGAACCGCCGTAGCAAAGTCTAAAAGAGGTGCGTTCAGATTTAAAAGAGCTGATGAATTGGCTGCTGAAACAATTCAGCATTTAATGAAAAATTTACCAGAATTCGACAAAACAAGAATTGATGATGTAATCGTTGGTAATGCAATGCCCGAAGGCTCTCAAGGATTAAATATGGCCCGTCTAATCTCTTTAATGGGATTAAAAATTGAAGAAGTTCCAGGTGTAACCGTAAATCGTTTTTGTTCTTCTGGATTAGAAACTATTGGTATGGCAGTTGCAAAAATTCAATCTGGAATGGCAGAATGTATTATTGCAGGTGGAGCAGAAAGTATTAGTTCTGTACCAATGACAGGGTTTAAACCAGAATTAAACTACGATACTGTTGCTGCTGGTCATGCAGATTATTACTGGGGAATGGGAAACACAGCAGAAGCTGTTGCAGACCAATTTAAAGTCTCACGTAAAGATCAAGATGAGTTTGCTTTAAATTCACATTTAAAAGCATTAAAAGCACAAGCTGAAGATCGTTTTCAAGATCAAATTGTTCCAATTGAAGTTGAAGAAACATTTGTGAATGCAGAAGGAAAAAAAGTAACAAGAAAATACACGGTAACTAAAGATGAAGGTCCAAGAAAAGGTTCTAACATTGCAGGTTTAGAGCGTTTACGTCCAGTTTTTGCAACTGGCGGAAGTGTTACAGCTGGTAACTCATCACAAACAAGTGATGGTGCTGCTTTTGTAATGGTTATGAGTGAAGATATGGTGAAAGAATTAAACATTAAACCAATTGCAAGAATGGTTAGTTATGCTGCTGCCGGTGTACCTCCAAGAATTATGGGAATTGGTCCTGTTGCTGCTATTCCAAAAGCGCTAAAACAAGCAGGTTTAAAACAAGAAGATATAAGTTTAATTGAATTGAATGAAGCTTTTGCTTCTCAATCATTAGCTGTAATTCGTGAGTTAGGTTTAGATGCAGACATCATTAATGTAAATGGTGGTGCCATTGCATTAGGTCATCCATTAGGTTGTACAGGAGCAAAATTATCAGTTCAATTATTTGATGAAATGCGTAAGCGTAACATGCAAGGAAAATACGGAATGGTAACAATGTGTGTAGGTACTGGACAAGGTGCTGCAGGAATATTTGAATTTTTAAATTAAAACCCCCAAATAAATAATAAATAATGGAATCAACAAAAAAAGATATCTTAAGAGGAGGACAATTCCTTGTAAAAGAAACAAATTGTGAAGATGTATTTACTCCTGAGGATTTTTCTGAAGAGCAAGTAATGATGAAGGAAGCCGTTAAAGAATTTAACGAGCGTGAAATTATTGCTAATAAAGACCGTTTTGAAGCTAAAGACTTTGCTCTTACAGAAGAAGTAATGAAAAAAGCTGGAGAATTAGGTTTTTTAGGCGTTGCTGTTCCAGAAGAATTTGGGGGTTTAGGAATGGGATTTGTTTCTACAATGATTACTTGTGAATATATTTCTAGTGGAAATGGTTCATTAAGTACAGCATTTGGTGCGCATACAGGTATTGGAACTATGCCAATTACTTTATACGGTACAGAAGAACAAAAGAAAAAATATGTACCTAAGTTAGCATCTGGAGAATGGATGGGATCTTACTGTTTAACAGAACCAGGAGCTGGTTCTGATGCAAACTCTGGTAAAACTACCGCTACTTTATCTGAAGATGGTAAATCATATAAATTAAACGGACAAAAAATGTGGATTACAAATGCAGGTTTCTGTAATGTGATGATCGTTTTTGCTCGTATAGAAGATGATAAAAACATAACTGGTTTTATTGTTGAATACGATGCTGCAAACCCTAATGGAATAACTTTAGGTGAAGAAGAGCATAAATTAGGAATTAGAGCAAGTTCTACTCGTCAAGTATTTTATAGTGATACTGTTGTTCCTGCTGAAAACATGTTATCTAAAAGGGGTGGTGGTTTTAAAATTGCTGTAAATGCTTTAAATGTTGGACGTATTAAATTAGCTGCCGCTTGTTTAGACTCTCAAAGAAGAGTTCTAGAAACAGCATTACAATATGCTACTGAACGTAAGCAATTTAAAACCCCTATTGCTGAATTTGGAGCAATTAAAGCAAAATTAGCAGAAATGGCTACTAACACTTATGCAGGTGAATCTGCTAGTTATAGAGCTGCAAAAAACATAGAAGATAGAATAGCAATGCGTTTAGCTGATGGCAACACGCATCAAGAAGCAGAATTAAAAGGGGTTGAAGAATATGCTATTGAATGCTCTATCTTAAAGGTTACAGTTTCTGAAGATGTACAAAATTGTGCAGATGAAGGAATTCAGATTTTTGGAGGAATGGGATTCTCTGAAGAAACACCAATGGAAGCAGCTTGGAGAGATGCAAGAATTGCTCGTATATACGAAGGAACTAATGAAATTAACAGAATGTTATCTGTTGGTATGTTGGTTAAAAAAGCGATGAAAGGTCATGTAGATTTATTAGGACCAGCCACAGCTGTTGGTAATGAATTATTGGGTATTCCTTCTTTTGACACTCCAGATTATTCAGAATTATTTGCTGAAGAAAAAGAGATGATTGCTAAATTAAAAAAAGTTTTCTTAATGGTTGCAGGTGCAGCAATTCAGAAATTTGGACCGGATTTAGATCAACATCAACAACTATTAATGGCTGCTGCCAACATTTTAAACGAAGTATATTTAGCTGAATCTACAATTTTACGTACAGAAAAGAACGCAAAACGTTTTGGAGAAGATAAATATGCAGGACAAATAGCAATGGCACGATTATATTTATATAATGCAGTAGATATTGTTACTAAAAATGGAAAAGAAGGTATTGTTTCTTTTGCCGAAGGTGATGAGCAACGTATGTTGTTAATGGGCTTAAAGCGTTTTACTAAATACGCAAACCATCCAAACGTAGTTGCATTACGTAATTCTATAGCAGAAAAACTAACAGCAGAAAACAAATACTGCTTCTAAATATTATTTAAATTTTATTATTTGAAACCATCACAGTTTTAAATTTTAGTTGTTTGTTTAAAAAGACCATATTTGATATGGTCTTTTTTTTATATATTTGCATTTCAATTCCCTAATTTTCTAGACAAAAACATCAACTATGAAGATTAAATTACTTTCTGTTGTTTCTTTCTTAATTTTAGCTGGAAGCTGCAGTAAACATCAAAAAATTGAAATTAACAACCAAGAACTTTTAGAGAATATTCAAATTTTATCTAGTGATTCTCTTGGAGGAAGAGCGTTTTCTAAACCAGGAAATTATAAAGCTCAAAAATTTATTATCGATAAATTTAGAAAACTAGGTTTAGAATCTATTACAGAAAAGGAATATCTCCAAGAATTTAATTACACTTTTAAAGGAAAAAAAAGACAAGAAGTTTTTCCTATAAAAAAACCTAAAGAGAATTTTTCAAATGTTCTTGATACCATAGTTACTGGTGGTAATATTATTGGTAAAATAAAAGGGCTAACAAATAAAACGATAGTAATAACTGCACATTTTGATCATTTAGGAGTTAAAAATGGTAGAATCTATAATGGCGCAGATGATAATGCTTCTGGGGTTGCTGCATTATTTTCTATAGCAGAGTATTTTAAATCTAAACCTCCAAAACACAATTTAATAATAACAGCTCTAGATGCTAAAGAAATTGGTTCTTTAGGTGCTGAATATTTCTTAAAGAATTATGCCGATAAAGAAAACATTTCTTTAAACATTAATTTAGACATGATTGCTCATAGTGATTATGATCCTGAATTATTTGCTGCAGGTCTTTTTCTTTATCCTGATTTAAGAGACCCTTTAGAAGAAGCTAAGTCAGATAAAATTACGTTATTATTTGGTCATGACGACCCCGAACATAAAGAACAATCTGATTGGACTTTTTCTTCTGATCACAAAGTTTTTCATAAAGAAAAAATACCTTTTATTTATTTTGGGGTACCAGACCATAAAGACTACCATAGATCTACAGACACTTACGCTACTATTAATCCTGATTTTTATATAGAAGCTGTAACAACTATTATAAGAGCCATTGAGAATTTAGATGAATATTTAAATGATTAATAAAAAAAAGGAGATTACAATTTGTAATCTCCTTTTTTTTTATAAGAAACCCAACTAATCACATATTTTGTAGCATTATTTTTTTAGTTTTTGAATATTTTAGGCTTTATTAAATCTTTTTTTTTATTTATCTATTTAAAAATCAAAATATAAACAGCTAATCTCTTTTTTATCAATACTTTTGCACGCAATTTTAAAACATTGAAATGAAGCGAATTAAACAGTATAAGAAATTATTTAAAATTGAAGGTGCAATTGATTTAAAAGAATTGAAATCTTCTTATAGAAAATTAGTTAAAGAATGGCATCCAGATAAATTTTTGGAAGAAGCTAAAAAAGAAGAAGCAGAAATAGTAAGTACCCAAATTATTGATGGTTATCATTTTCTAGTAAGTATTGCTCCGGAGACAAAAGAAGCTAATTTAGACGCTTACAAAACGACAATATCAGAATTTCAGGTTGCAGATTGGCACCATAAAAGTATGTTATTAGAAGTTACTTTTACAGACGGAAACAAATACGAATACTTTGGTGTTAGTAAAATACTTTTCGGAAAATTTGTAAATGCAAAATCAATGAATAACTTTGGTAAAAGAAATATATTTAACTCTTTTACTTATAGGAAATCAATGAAAGCTTCTGTTGTAATTTAAAGAATTATAGTTCTTAAAAAGATAAAAATACATTATTTAAAATAATAATGATGCAAAATAAAAAAGAGATTACAAGTTTGTAATCTCTTTTTTATTTGATTTTTTTTTCAATAAATCTTATTCTAAAGCACCTAAATAACGTTCTGCATCTAATGCTGCCATACAACCTGTTCCTGCTGCCGTAACCGCTTGCCTATATTCTTTATCTTGAATATCTCCCGCTGCAAAAACTCCTGGTAAATTTGTTTTTGTAGATTTTCCTTGGGTAATTAAATAACCAACCTCATCCATATCTAAAACACCTTTAAATAAATCTGAATTAGGTTTGTGACCAATTGCTATAAAAACACCTGTTACAGGTATATTCGTTGTTTCTTTCGTCTGATTATTAATTGCTCTTACTCCTTCTACAACATTAGATCCAATAACTTCATCAATTTCTGTATTGTATAATACTTCAATATTAGTTGTTTTATTAACTCTATGTTGCATTGCTTTTGAAGCTCTCATAAAATCTTTACGAACTAGAACTGTAACTTTATTACAAATATTAGATAAATAAGTTGCTTCTTCAGCCGCTGTATCTCCTGCTCCAACAACAACAACATCTTGTCCTTTGTAGAAAAATCCATCGCAAGTTGCACAAGCAGAAACTCCACCCCCAATTAAACGTTGCTCACTCTCAATACCTAAATATTTTGCTGTTGCTCCAGTACAAATAATAATAGTTTCTGCTTCTATATGTTTCGTTTCATCAACTATAACTTTATGAATACCACCAACTTTATCACTTAAATTTACTTTTGTTACCAAACCAAAACGAACTTCTGTTCCAAAACGTTCTGCTTGCTTTTGCAAATCATTCATCATTGCTGTACCATCTGTACCTTCTGCGTATCCAGGAAAATTATCAACTTCTGTAGTTGTTGTTAATTGACCACCCATTTGCATACCTGTATACATTATTGGTTTCATGTCTGCTCTAGCTGCATAAATAGCTGCTGTATAACCTGCAGGACCTGAACCAATAATTAAGCATTTAATTTTTTCTATTGTATCTGACATATTATTTTCTGTATCAATTTAAGATGTGTAAAAATATAGTTTTTTGATACTTTTTAAAACGAATGTTTATAAGTTTTAATAATGAGAATATAAGTAGAGATAATAAATCTAAAGTAATCTTTAAAATTTAATTTAATTCGTTGGTATATTACAAAAAGAGTGTATATTTGCAATCCTTAAATGAGCAATCATTTTCGGGGTGTAGCGTAGCCCGGTCATCGCGCCTCGTTTGGGACGAGGAGGTCGCAGGTTCGAATCCTGCCACCCCGACTAAAATGAATACCAATAAAAACTAAAACCATGTAAATCGTATGATTTACATGGTTTTGTGGTTTTTGGGTTATGATAAATTTAATTTAAACATATAAGTGACTTCTTAAGTTAAATTATTTTAAAAAAGTTAAAAAGGCAACCGAATTATATTGGTTTGATTTTCGTATTAAATTATTTTCCAACAAATTTAATGACGAAAAATCATGAAAACTTAAACCACAATTAATACCAAAACTTTCCTGAAATAGGTTGATTAAAATAAATTACAGTGACTTATGAAAACACAAAATAAATAATAGTGAAAAAAAGTTACCAAAAAGCAACTTTAGAACTCAAATTATTCGTTGTTATCAAATTTAAAACGGCCTTATCTTAACAAACTTTACAAGTAAAAAATATGAAAATAATATGCTACTGGATTAGAAGGTATAGAACCTTAGAGCAACAATACAAGAGTATAATTAAACTAGATGAAATTAAAAAACTAAAAGAACATATTAGAATGAACTTGAGTTTTAAAAAAGAGTTTTTGCAAATATTGAACTCATTACAGGTGTAGATATATCCAAAAATTCGTTCCAAAAAATATTAACAAAACAGATTTAACTAGAAAAGAAAAATAGTTAAAAGACAAAAAACTCATCAGAATAATAAAAGAATTTAAAAAAAGACCAACTTCTAACAATATAAAACATACTTTATTTAAAATATATTGTAATATTATTTTACAGCATTTCTTTTCTTCTTATTTTAATTCTCATAGCGCCTTCAATAGGTTTTTCTGAAACTAAAATTAGATATCCAGCACCTCCAGCTCCTGCTAATTTCCAAGCAAGGGCTTTTTCTTTATATTTATCAATTTCATTTAAAATTCTATCATTAACCATTGATGGAAACATTTTAACTTGAGCATTAAAGGATTTTAAAAAGCTATCAGCAAACCCTTCTAAGTCCTTCGCTCTTATAGATTTCCAAACATTATCAGCTGCAGTTGTAAGAGATTTTACATTTTCCTCATTGATAAAAGTGTCAGATAGTAAATCTAATCCTTTTTCTCTAGGCCATAAAAGAACCATAGAAATATGTTCTTCTAACCATTCTAATGTGGTTTCATCTTGTATAGATTCAAATTTTGTAGGCCAATATCCATCATTATAATAATGCCTTGTTAATCCAGGCATACAAATACCAATAGCATCTTGTGCTCCAGATATCATTGTAGAACCTGGTGTATTTTCAAATTTAAAAAGTATTTCGGCAAGTTTTTCTGGCTTTTCTAAAGGCAAATAATAAGGCCATATTTTTTTTGCAGCATTTCTGGTTGATGTAGACATTCCACATCGTTCATTATATTCAATTATTGGCTCTAAAGAAACAGTAATAGCCCAACCTGGATGGTATTTAGAAACATATGGTTGATCTATCCAAGTTCCTCCTAAATCAATTCTATAAGGTAAAGTACAATTTCCACCAGTTCTTATAGCTGTTGTTGAACGTTCAGGAAGACCAGTATCTGGAATTCTCTTTAGCTTTTTTAATTCAATATTTAATTCCTGACACAAATCTTCTTTCTTCGGAGAATAGCCATCTTCATTAACAACAAAAAAATCTGGTTTTAGTTTTATAAGATCTTCTTTAAAATCTAAAATCCCAGAACCTGAATTTACGAATGCTTGTTTTACATGCTTTATGGCATTAATCATATAAATTCTCTCTTGCTCAGAATTTATAGTTTGTCTTCCTTTTAATTCTGAAATTGTGCTGTCAGAACCAATACCTACATACAAATCTCCATATTTAGATGCTTCTTTGAAAAATGCGATATGACCACTATGAAGCATATCAAAACAACCAGAAACAAATACTTTCTTTTTCATTTTTACTTATTTTAATAAATGTTTAGGTAAATCTTCAACTCTCTCACAACATAATTGCTCCATAACTTGCTGTAATTCAGTTTTTAAAAGTGATATTGTATGATCTCCACCTTTTTTACCAAGCGCAGCAGCTCCATACATAAAAGATCTTCCCATAAATGTAAATTTTGCACCACTTGCTAATGCTCTAGCAACATCTGGTCCAGAACGAATACCACTATCCATCATTACCTCAATTTGATCACCATATTTTTCTGCAATAGAAGTTAATGGTTTAATTGATGATTCTCCTGCATCTAATTGTCTTCCTCCATGATTAGAAACGATTATTCCATCTAAACCTAAACGTATTGCTTTTTCTGCATCTTGATGACATGCAACACCTTTTAAAACGATTT
Source organism: uncultured Polaribacter sp. (assembly GCA_905480405.1). Lineage (GTDB taxonomy): Bacteria > Bacteroidota > Bacteroidia > Flavobacteriales > Flavobacteriaceae > Polaribacter. Next base: position 9,608 of record CAJQQH010000144.1, read on the forward strand.
TACCTTTCCACATTTCACGAATTGGTTTTATTTTTTCTTCATCTAACCTTCCAGAAAAAGTTTGATCCATAAATTTACCTAATTGTTTTAAATCTAAATTTTTAGGCATATATGGTAGTAAATTCGCAAAATTTGGGATTCCATGTTTTAAAGTTTGTAAACTCCAATGAGGTCTTCCAAAAGCTTGTAAAATATTGGTTAGGTTCATTTTTGGAGGCATTGCCAATCCATTTCTGATATCTCTTGGTCTAAATCCAAAACTTGGCACATCACATAAAATAACTAAAACAGGGCACTCTGCAGCTTCAGCTCTCTTTAAAATATCATCTCTTAAACTATCTTCAGCTGGATGATACAATTGAAACCAAGCTTTCCCTTCAGTTATTTCACTTGCACGTTCTATACTTGTAGTAGTAACTGTACTTAAAATAAAAGGAATATTTTGTTCAAAAGCAGCTTTTGCAAGAATTTCTGGAGAATTTGGCCACATTAAACCTTGTAATCCTACTGGAGCAATTCCAAAAGGCGCATCATACTCAATGCCAAATAATTTAGTTTTTTGGTTAGCTCCATTAAATTTTCTTAAGTATTGAGGTACCAATTGTACATCTCTTAATTCTGATGTATTTCTGTGCAGATTAACATCTTCATTACAACCACCATCTAAATATTCAAAAGCAAATTTTGGTATTTTTTTTTGTGCTTTTTTCCTTAGATCATCTATAGATGGGTATTTGGTATTAAAATTTAATGCCATTTTATATTTAAATTTAACGTTGGTTGATTTTTATTTATAAATTTTTAAAGTTCTATAGCCATATACTGCAATTACACAGAAACAAATAAAAGGTAAGATAAAAGAAAAGTTTACGCCAGAAAAAGGACCTATTTTCTCCATATCTATCATTGTTCCTTGTAAAATTGGCATTAATGCTCCTCCAACAATTGCCATAACCAATCCAGCAGCACCTAAAGCTCTATCATCTTCTTGTAAACCATCTAAAGCTATTCCATAAATTGTTGGAAACATCAATGACATAAAAGCAGAAGTAGCAACAAGTAAATACAGTCCTATAATACCTTCAATTAGTATAACTCCAGAAACAGTAACCATTGCACAAAGTGCAAAAATCATAAGTAATTTTTTGGAATTTATATACTTCATTAAAAAGGTACTTATAAATCTGCTACATAAAAAGATAGTCATTGCTATAATATTATAGTTTTGAGCATCTGCTTTGGCTATTCCTAAATTTCCAGCATATTGAATAATGAACGTCCAACACATAATTTGTGCAGCAACGTAAAACAATTGAGCCAATACTCCTTCTTTATACTTTCCGTTTTTAAATAACCTAGAAAATGATGAAGATGCACTAGAATAGTTTTCTGACTTATTTCTTTTTGGCATTTTAGTTACTGCTATTAAAATAAGCATTGCAATAACAACAAAACCAAGAATTACATACGGATTTCTAATAATTGCTAAATCACTAGTTCTAATAATTGCTTTTTGAGCTTCATCAAGAGTACTGAAAATTAATTCACCAGCTTCATTTCTTTTATCAGAATCTAAAGCTACTAAAATAAATTTTGATGCCACAAACATTCCAAAAAGAGAACCAATAGGATTAAATGCTTGTGCAAGATTTAAACGTCTTGTAGCTGTTCTTTCATCTCCCATTGATAAAATATATGGGTTTGCTGTGGTTTCTAAAAAAGCCAAACCGAAAGTTAAAATATATAAAGACCCTAAAAAGAATCCAAATACTTCAAATTTTGCTGCAGGAAAAAACAATAATGCTCCAACAGCATATAAGGTTAATCCTAATAAAATACCTTTTTTGTAGCTAAATTTTCTAACAAACAAAGCTGCAGGAATTGCCATTGTTGCATATCCTCCATAAAAAGCTAGTTGTACTAAAGCAGCTTTTGCTGTAGATATTTCCATAACTGTACCAAATGCTGCAACCATTGGGTTTGTAATATCATTAGCAAAACCCCAAAGTGCAAATAAGGAAGTAATTATTATAAATGGAACTAGCATTTCTTTGGATACTACTGGTATTTTTTTTGGGTCTGACATGGAAATAGTTATTTTTTTAAGTTTACAAGTTAAAATAAAAGTGTAATTATTAATTACACTTTTATTACTCTTTCTTTCTATCTGTATTGAGCGTAAACAACTTTAGTCTGTAAATACTCTTGCATACCATGTTTACCATCTGCTCCACCAAGTCCAGATTTTTTCCAACCTGCATGGAAACCTTGTATTGCTTCAAAATGCTCTCTATTGATGTATGTTTCTCCAAATTCTAATTGATCTGCAGCATGCATCACTTTATTAAAGTTTTCTGAAAAGATTGATGATGTTAAACCATATTCACAATCATTAGCCAAAGCAATAGCCTCATCTAATGAACCGAATTTCATTACTGGTAAAACAGGTCCAAAAATTTCGTCTTTCATTATCTTCATATCTTGAGTCACGTTGGTTAATAAAGTTGGTTGATAAAAATAACCTTTATCAAATTGACTAGATTTAGTACCTCCTACTAAAACTTCTGCTCCTTCTTTTTTAGCAAACTCTACCATTTCTGCAACTTTATCCATTTGTGCTTTTGAAACCAAAGCACTTAAATCTGGATTATCTTTAGAAAATGCATCTTGCACATTTAGATTATTCATTTTTTCAGTAACCATCTCCATAAATTGATCATGGATTTTATCTTCTACATAAACTCTTTCTGCACAATTACAAACCTGTCCACTATATATAACTCTAGAGTTAACAACTGCATTAACAGCCAATTCTAAATTAGCATCTGCACAAACAATAGCTGGCGCTTTACCTCCTAATTCTAAAGAAACTTTTGTTATATTTTCTGCAGCAGCTTCCATAACTTTTTGTCCAGCCATAACACTACCTGTTAAACTAATAATCCCCGTAATTGGGCTTTTACAAAGTGCGTTACCTACAACTGGTCCTGTTCCACAAACCATGTTTAAGACTCCTGCAGGTAATTTAATTTTATCAATTAATTTTACCCATTCTAAAATGGTAATTGGAGCAATACAACTAGGTTTAATTACGCAAGTGTTTCCTGTGATTAATGAAGCTGCTACTTTTCTTGCCATTACAAAAAATGGAAAGTTCCAAGGTAAAATACCAACAGCAGTTCCAATAGGAGATTTGTGTAAAAAGATGTGTTCTTTTCTACGATCACTTTGTATAATTTCTCCTTCTATTCTTCTTGCCCAACCAGCGTAATAATCAAAATAATCTGCAGTAACATCAATTTCTACTTGCGCTAATCCAATTACTTTAGCTTGTTCAGCAGCTAAAGTCTCAGCTAAAAAAACTCTATTATCTCTAATTACTGATGCCATTTTATTTAAGTAACCAGCTCTTTCTATAGCAGTCATAGATCTCCAGCCAAATTGCGCATTTTTTGCAGCATCTAATGCTTTATTAGCATCTTCTATAGAACCTTCTGGTATAACAGATAAAACTTCTTCTGTACAAGGGTTTACAACCTCTGTAACCTTTGTTGAAGTAGATTTTACCCATTGTCCATTAATAAACTGGTCGAATTCTTTCATAATGATATAATTTAATTTTTTGATATTGATTTTAATAAATCAGTTATTATAATTTAATTTTCTAGTGATTTGTGTACTATTTAAAAATCAGTAAATTTCACCTAACCCTAAACAACCACCAATAAACCTTTGATAGTCAAGCAAAACTAAATTAATATTAAAAATAAAAGTTTATCCATAATAATCAAAATTATGTACAATTTAAACATCGGTATTTTATTCCAATAAAACATCAACAAAAAAATAGCACTGAAATTTAAGTATATTTCCCTGATTTATATATAGCAGGTGTTAAACCTGTAACTAATTTAAAAACCCTCGAAAAGTGATATCGATCTGAAAAACCTAAATCAAATGCAACTTCTTCAATTGTTTTATTAGAATGGTCAAAGAAATCACAAGATTTTGCAATTTTTCTATTTTGAATAAAATTATGAAGCGTAATATTCATCTCCTTTTTAAATAATCTTGCAAAAGAATTTGGAGCCATATTTACTTGATCTGCAAGGTTTGGGTTGCTAAATTTCTGAGTAATATTAGATTCTATATATCTAATAACTTTTAAAACTCTATCATCTATATTTATAGCTTTCCATAATTCTGGTCCCATGTTCGTTAAAACCTCTTTTATAAACGATTGCAGCTTTAAATTAAAAGTTAACTTAAAATTGGTGTTTTCTATTTTTAACCTTTCAGTAATATAATGTAATCTATCTTTTAAATAGTCTGTTAATTTTATTTCGATAATACCTGGATATACGTTATCGAAAGGAAGTCCTAAATTAAAATGTGTAAAAAAATGAACAAGAGATTTATCCAAATAGCTTTCTTCACTATAATTCGTAGTTAAATGCCTCCCAGAAACATGTATACCTTTTGAATAAATATTGTTTTTTACAAATCGAGATGAAAAAGAAGTGAATGGTGGAATTATATATAAACTGTCTGGATTCATAACATACACTTTTTCTCCATGTATTAATTCTCCACCATCATTTTTATTCCAATAAATACGCCAATATGGAAAAACCATATCATGACAATCCCACAATTCTAATAGCCAATATCTACAACAAAGAATCTTTAACTTAATATCTATTAGGTTTTGATTGTTAGAAGATGGATCTCCTAGCTCTATGCTTTTTGGGTATTTCAAAAATGTAGAATGTTTAAATTAGATACAAAAATACAGATTTTAAATATTTATTACACTTGAAGTTAGGTTTATTTTTGTAGAATAAAATATTCTTATTATGAAAAAAGTTAATCTTCCTAAGGAAGTAGAAATAGAATTAAAAAAAGTATCTGAAGTTGCAGGTTATTTATGGCAACGTGAATGGGCAGAAAGAAATGCAGGTAATATCTCTATGAACCTTACTTCTTTCTTCAACATAGAAGATTTAAAAGGAATTGGTACAGAAGTACCTTTCGAATTTCCAAAAGGCGCTGCTAATTTTGTTATATACATTACTGGTACAGGTTGTTATTTAAGAGACTTAGTAGATCATTTAGAAAATGTTTCTTGTATCCTTTTAATTAATGAAGATGCAACTGGTTATTCTATAGTTTGGGGTGGAGAAAGAGAAAACTTTGGACCAACATGTGAGTTGATTTCCCATTCAAGTATTCATTTATTTAACAGTATTCATCATCCAGAAAATTTAGCAGTTGTGCATACACATCCATTAGAATTAATCTGTATGAGTCATCATGAGTTGTTTGATAATGAAGAAGAATTAAACAGACAAATTTGGATGATGTGTCCTGAGGTTAAAGTATTTGTTCCTAAAGGAATTCACTGTACACCTTACGCTTTATCTAGTACAGCAGCTTTAGCTGAAGTAACAATAGAAGCTTTTAAAACAAGAAATGTTTCTCTTTGGGAAAAACACGGAGCAACAGCAACAGCACCAGATGTAATGAAAGCATGGGACTTTTTAGATGTAGCTAATAAAGGAGCTAAAATGTTAATGATGTGTTGGGCTGCAGGTTTTAAACCAGCAGGATTATCAAACGAGCAATTAACAGAGTTAGAACAATTTACATAGGACTTAAAAAATTAATATAATGAGTAGTAGACTTATAGGTAGATTACCAAAAGTAGGAATTCGTCCAGTGATTGATGGACGTGAATTAGGTGTTAGAGAGTCTTTAGAAGTTCAGACAATGGACATGGCTAAAGCAGCAGCTAAACTAATTGAAGAAACATTACGTTTTCCTAGTGGAGAAAAAGTAGAATGTGTAATTGCAGATACTACTATTGGAGGTGTTGCAGATGCAGCAGCTTGCGCAGATAAATTTAAAAGAGAAGGAGTAGAAGTTTCATTAACAGTAACTCCATGTTGGTGTTATGGAACAGAAGTTATGGATACAGATCCTTTAACGCCTAAAGCAGTTTGGGGATTTAATGGAACAGAAAGACCAGGTGCTGTTTATTTGGCAGCTGCATTAGCAGGTTATTCACAAAAAGGCTTACCAGCTTTTGGTATTTATGGTAAAGAAGTTCAAGATGGAGGAGATCAAACAATTCCTAATGATGTTTCAGAAAAGATTTTACGTTTTATAAAAGGTGGATTAGCTGTTGCTCAAATGAATGGTAAATCCTATTTGTCTATAGGATATAGTTCTATGGGTATTGCTGGTTCTATGGTTGATGTAAACTTTTTACAAGATTATTTAGGTGTAAGATCTGAGTTTGTAGAATCTGTAGAAATTTTAAGAAGAATAGACGAGGGAATTTTTGATCAAGAAGAATATGCAAAAGCATTGGCTTGGACAAAAGAAAACTGTATAGAAGGAAAAGACTATAAC
>CAJQQH010000145.1 GCA_905480405.1 uncultured Polaribacter sp.
TGTTACTTTTGCAAATTCAGAAAAAAGTACCGTTACAGATTCTAATGGAGATTGGAGTATAGAATTAAATCCTTTAAAAGCTAGTTTTGAACCAAAAATCATGATGATATCATCTTCTTTAAATAAAGAGGATTTAAAGATTTCAGATATTGTAGTAGGTGATGTTTGGATCTGTTCTGGGCAGTCTAATATGGAATGGCCATTGGATGGTATTTCAGAAATTAAGGTTTTAATACCCAATTCTTCTAATATCCGAAGTTTTACAGTAAAAAATAACGTAGCATTTAAACCTCAAAATACTTGTGAAGGCAAATGGGTAAATGAGCAACCCAATAGTGCCGTAGCTTTTTCTTTCGCTTATTTTCTTCAGAAATCTGCTAATGTTCCAATAGGTATTATATTAACATCTTGGGGAAGTTCCTCTATAGAGGGATGGATGCCAAGAGAAATGACTAAAACAGTACCTCATTTTAAAGCGGTAATGAATGCATTTGATACTAATAGTAAAATTAAAAACAGAATAAAAACCATTAAAAATGGACCGAAACCTTGGTCTAAAGAAGATAATCTTTTTGCTCGTAGGCAGTCAAATATACTCTATAACGCAATGATGCATCCATTAATTCCTTATGCTTGTAAAGGATTAGTTTGGTATCAAGGCGAAAGCAATACACAATCAATGTATGGTGTAAAGAACCGAAATGCTGGTATGCTTCAGTACGATGAAACGCTGAAAGAATGGGTAAAAGCGTATCGAAAATCTTGGAATAATGAAGCTATGCATTTTATGGTGGTTATGCTGCCTGGTTACGGAAAAATTTTAAATTCTGGGACAGAGATGAATACTAAAAACCCTAATGCACATTCGTGGGCGTGGATGCGTGAGTCTCAATTAAAAGTTCTTGACTTGCCGAATACATCTGTAGTGAATACAATTGATTTAGGTGATGTTAAGGACGTACACCCAAAAGATAAATTACCTATTGGTAAACGTTTGGCTCTATTAGCAATGGATGAGGTTTTAAAATCAGATGCTAAATCCTGTGGCCCCATTTTTAAAGAAGCAAAAATTAAAGAGAATACAATTGTAGTTTACTTTGACCATGCTAAAAAACTTAAAACAAAAGACGGAAAAGCACCAATTGGCTTTTGGTTAGCTGATGATTCTAAAAATTGGTTTCCTGCCGAAGCCAAAATAAAAGGAAAAACAGTTGTATTGCATTCTAGTCAGTTATCAATACCTAAATACATTCGTTACGCCTTTGCAGCTGTGCCAGAAGTAAATTTGGTTAATGGAATAGACTTACCTGTATATCCATTTAGAACTGATAGTTTTAAACCCTAAGGTTTTATGAAAACCAGTAAAATACTTCTAACTTTATTCTTCATCTCTTTTTCATTTATAGTAAAAGGGCAAGTTAGTTTTGAACCAGATTCTACTTTTGTGTATAAAAAGACATTACAAGGTGACTTAAATATGCATGTTTTTAAACCTTCTAATCATAATGTTTTAGACAAACGACCAGTAATTGTATTCTTTTTTGGAGGAGGTTGGGTTGGAGGAAATCCAAAGCAATTTTATCAGCAAGCACGTTTTTTTGCCGATAAAAATTATTTAGCAATTTCGGCAGAATATAGAGTAGGCAATAAGCACAAAACAACTCCTTTTGAATGTGTAAATGATGGCAAATCTGCTATAGGTTGGGTAAGAGAACATGCTGATGAATTGCGAATTGATCCAGGTAAAATTATAGCTTCAGGCGCATCTGCAGGTGGACATGTAGCAGCATGTACAGGAGTAATAAAAGGTTTTGAAGAAGAAGGTGAGAATTTAAATATTAGCTCTATTCCTAATGCAATGATTCTTTTTAATCCAGTAGTTGATACTACAGAAAAAGGCTATGGAATGGCAAAAGTAGGGGAAAGCAGGAAAACTGAAATATCTCCATGTGAAAATGTAGTGATTGGAATTCCAAAAACATTAATATTTCATGGAACAGCTGATAAAACTGTTCCATTTGAAAATGTAGAACGATTTACCAAGCTAATGAATGAAGCAGGAAATACATGCGAATTAATTCCTTTTGAAGGTAAGGGGCATGGGTTTTTTAATGGTTCTTATTTTCGAAAAAGAAGTACAGATGAAATTTTTAATTTTACCATGAATACATCCATAGAGTTTCTTAAAGAGTATGATTTCAAAGCAGAATAATAGATAATGCTATATTTCATGAAATTATTCATTCTAAAATTTATCTTACTTATTGAATAATTATTCTTTGAGATTTTAATACTTTATTTTCTGAATAAATTTTCAAGATATATACGCCACTTGAAGCTTCTAATTTTATTTGATTTGTATTAGAAGTCTTTAATTCTAAATTATGAACAGCATATATTTTGGCTCCTTGTAAATTATAAATTTCTACAGAAGTATTGTAATTTTCTTCTGTTGTTTTTATATTGAAAACACCGTCATTTGATATTGTTGGATATACAACAATAGAATTATTATTTAGCTCATTATCATTTACTGATAAAGCTTCATCTGTTGTAAAAGTACTTGTAAACAAACCTCTACCATAGGTAGAAGCTAACACTGTATTATCGGCTTCTCTTAATTCAAAGGATGTTACTTTTACACTTGACATTCCGTTTTGAGAATGTTCCCATTCTGGGTTATCATCTGTAAAGTTATCTGTTTGCCAAACGCCATAATTTGTTCCTATAATTACTTCATTTTTATCCAAAGGATTCATCATTATTGCTTTTACAGGAATATCTGCAAAATCTCCATCTTTTTCAGCCCAATTAGCCCCACCATCAGAAGTGTAATAAATATTATTTACACCATAATTATGCAATGTTACCAATATTTCATCTTCATTTTCTCCGAACTCTATACTAGAAATTGACCCTGTATTGATTATTCCATCTACATCTAGATTTGTATAAGTAAGACTAGTACTACCAAAACTATCGTCATCAGCATTTACTATCTTTACAATTGCCCCTGTCTCTGTACCCACAAATAATGTAGTACTATCTAAAGTATATGGAGAAACTTTGATTGCAGTAGGCTCACTGTCTATAAAATTAGTATTAGCAAAACTACCTGCCCCTGCATCACCTGAAGTTAAATCTGTAAATCGAGAAACCCTATAAGTATCACCAGATGAACCATTCACATATAAAATATCTA
>CAJQQH010000146.1 GCA_905480405.1 uncultured Polaribacter sp.
TAGCAATAGTGAAAAAGAAAACATAAGTATTAAACCCTTTATTTTTACAGATAGAAGTATTTATAGACCAGGACAAACTGTTTATTTTAAAGCAATTGTCATTAAAAAGCAAGGAGATAAATCTGAGGTTTTTAAAAATGAGTTTGTAGAAATAAGTTTATACGATGTAAATAGTCAAGAAGTAAAAACACTCGATTTAAAGTTAAATGAATTTGGTTCTGTTGCTGGAGAATTCATTATACCCAATAATGGTTTAACAGGAAAGTATACAATTGAAATTGACGAAAGTTCTGAATATGACAGCAAATTTTATGATGATGTAGAATTTGAAGTCGATTATAATAATTCTACTTCAATCTCTGTAGAAGAATATAAAAGACCTAAGTTTGAAACTGAATTTCAACCAATTAAAGAGAGTTTTAAAGTTAACGACTCAGTAACAATTAATGGTTTTGCAAAAGCATTTTCTGGCGCAAATATTACTGATGCAAAAGTGGTTTATAGAGTACATAGAAAAGTACAATATCCTAGTTGGTATTATTGGAGTAGACCAAATCCAAACTCATCTTCACAAGAAATAACAAATGGTGAAAGTGTTACAGACGAAAAAGGTGAATTCAAAATTACTTTTAATGCAATGCCTGATGAAAGTGTTTCAAAAGAAAATTTACCAATTTTTAATTATGAAATAATTGCAGATGTTACAGACATAAATGGAGAAACTCGCTCAGCAACATCAATAATTAAAGTTGGTTATCATTCTTTGGTTGCAACAATTTCTGTAGAGGATAAAATTAATAAAGACCAAAAAGAAGCCACGTTTACTATTGACACAAAAAACTTAAATGATGAGTTTGTTTCTGCAAAAGGAACTGTAAAAATTTACAAGTTACAAGCTCCAAAATCGGTTCAAAGAGTAAGGCCTTGGTCTGCTCCAGATTATCAAGATATTTCAGAAAACACATTTAGAACCTTGTTTCCTCATGAAGCATATTCAGATGAAGAAAGTGAAGAAAAAAATTGGAAGAAAGGGCAACTTGTTTTCAGTGATAATTTTGACACCTCAACTTCGAAAGAAATAATTTTAAAGAAAACAAAAAATTGGATATCTGGAAAATACATTGTTATTCTTGAAAGTAAAGATAAATTCAATCAAGAAGTAAAAGATAAAAAAAGAATAACTGTTTTTTCTCCAAAGGAAAAAGAAATTGCAGATAATAGATTACTTGCTATAAACTTTAATAAATCAGATTATAAAGTTGGTGATGATGTAGAAATACAAATTGGTTCTGCAGCAGAAAACATGACCCTTTTCTTACAAATTGAAAAGAATTATAAAATTATTGATACTAAAATCATAAGGCTTAATAGTTGTGTAGAAACCATAAAATTCATATTAAATAAAGAAGATGTAGGTGGTTTTGCAATAAAATATCATTTTGTTAAATACAATTATTTTGAAAGTGGAAACTTAAATTTTGATGTTACCAAACCACAAAAAAATATAGAAATTGAAACTAATATTTTTAGAGATAAATTACAACCTGGTCAAGAAGAAACTTGGAGTTTCACCATCAAAGATGATAAGAATAATAAAATTGCAGCAGAAGTTTTAGCTTCTATGTATGATGCTTCTTTAGATGATTTTAAAACTCACAATTGGCAATTTAATCCTATTGCTCCAAAACCTGATTACTATTCTTACAATGAAGCAAATGCAGATAAAAGTTTTAAAAACACAAATTTTTACATCAAAAATAATCGAAGAAATTATTATAATTTTCCAAAAATAGAAAACGACAATTATAATTGGTTTGGCTTTAGTTTTAATAATAATTCATGGTCAAAACAGCAATATTTAAGAATCACAAAAAAGAAATTAAATGGTATAAGAAAAGATTTTAGTGGTGAAATCACAGGGTTTGTTACTGAAGAGTCAGGGGCTTTGCCTGGTGTTTCTGTATTAATAAAAGACACAACTTTTGGGACAGAAACAGATTTTGATGGTTATTACTCCATCAAAGTTAAAAAAGGAGACATACTAGTTTTTAGTAATTTAGGCTACATTACAGAGGAAATTAAAGTAGAGAACAAAACGAATATAGATATTCAGCTAGAAGTTAGTAATGATGTGCTAGATGAAGTTGTCGTTTCTGCTTTTGGTATTAAAAGAAGACCAAATCAGTTAACAACATCTAACCAAGTTGTAAAAACTGAAGAAATGACAGTAGCAGGATCAGATAATTTAGCTTCTGCATTAACTGGTAGAGTTTCTGGTTTAAATATTCGTCAAACCAATACAGGTAAAAATGAAAGCTATACAATTACCTTAAGAGGAATGCGAAGTTTTTCATCGGAAAATGAAGCATTAATTGTAATAGATGGTAAAATATCTTCACAAGAACAGTTTTTTGCAATAACACCAGATAAAATAAACAGCATTAATGTTCTTAAAGGCGAAAATGCTACTGCACTTTATGGAGCAGAAGCTACAAATGGTGCAATCATTATTACCACAAAAACTGGTCAAGCAAAAATCAATAAAGAACTTTCTAAAGTAAAAGCAAGAAAAAACTTTAAAGAAACTGCATTCTTTTTCCCACAATTAAGAACAGATAAAAACGGAAAAGTTAGTTTTTCTTTTACAATGCCAGAAGCATTAACAAGATGGAAATTGCAATTATTAGCACATACAACAGAATTAAAATCGGCAACAAAAACGTTAACTACTGTTACTCAAAAAGAATTAATGGTTGTTCCAAATGCACCTCGTTTTTTAAGAGAAAAAGATAC
>CAJQQH010000147.1 GCA_905480405.1 uncultured Polaribacter sp.
GATGTAATTCAAAATTTTAAACAACAAGTTATTTTGAAATTAAAAAGTTGATGTTGTGAGAAAGCAAATTTAATTAGTTTTGGTTAAATAAAAATGATTATAATATTCAGATTCAATGTAAATTTCATTAACTCAACAGTCAATAATTTTGTTTTTGTTTAAAATAAATATGATAAATTTAAAGCTAAAGATATTGGCCTTCAATATTCTGAAAGAATAAAAAATTGGAATAATTTGTGTAAACATAGAAACCAAATTGCTGCTCATCATTTTAATTTAAAAAAAGCAAGGTTAAAAACTTAATCAATTTTTAAAAAAATATGTACCAGTTAAATATATTATATCTATCATATTTCCCTATTTTCGAATCCTTAAAAATAATTAATGAAAGTCTGTATTGCCGAAAAGCCAAGTGTAGCAAGAGAAATTGCTAATATACTAGGAGCCAACACAAAACGTGATGGTTTCTACGAAGGAAATGGCTATGCAGTAACCTACACTTTTGGGCATTTATGCACACTTTTAGAACCTAAAGATTACAAGCCTCATTGGAAAAGTTGGGATTTGAACAATCTACCAATGCTACCAGAACGTTTTGACACCAAAGTTACTGGCGATGCAGGAATTAAAAAACAATTTAATATTGTAAAATCTTTATTCGAAAAAGCAGACGTAATCATAAATTGTGGGGATGCTGGAACAGAAGGAGAACTCATTCAACGTTGGGTAATTAATCAATGTGGTTACAAAGGAGAAGTACAACGTTTATGGATTTCATCCTTAACAGAAGAAGCCATAAAAGAAGGTTTTAAAAATTTAAAACCTGCAGAGCAATACGATAATTTATACTACGCAGGTTATTCTCGTGCAATTGGAGATTGGCTTTTAGGCTTAAACGCAACACGTTTATATACTGTAAAATTTGGCGGATTTAAACAAGTTTTATCCGTTGGTAGAGTACAAACTCCTACCCTAGCAATGTTAGTAAATCGTTTTGTTGAAATCGAAAATTTTAAACCACAACCTTATTGGGAATTACAAACAACTTACAGAAATACGCTGTTTAATTATGAAGACGGTCGTTTTCTAAAACAGGAAGACGGACAAATTCTAGCTAATAAAGTTAAAGAATCTGATTTTGAAATTGTTTCCGTTACCAAAAAGAAAGGAAAAGAATACGCACCAAAACTGTTCGACTTAACCGGTTTACAGGTATATTGTAATAATAAATTTGGTTTTTCTGCGGATGAAACTTTAAAAATGGTTCAGAAGTTATATGAGATGAAAGTAGTTACATACCCTAGAGTAGATACTACTTTTCTACCAAATGATGTGTATCCTAAAATTGCAGGAATTTTATCGAAATTAACCAATTATAGCACATTAACGCAACCTCTTTTAGGAAGTAAAATAAAGAAATCGAAACGTGTTTTTGATGACAAAAAAGTAACAGATCACCATGCAATTATTCCGACAGGAATTCAAGGAAACTTGCAGTACAACCAGCAACAAGTGTATGATATTATAACTCGTAGATTTATTGGTGTTTTTTATCCAGATTCTGATGTTTCTAACACTTCTGTAATTGGTAAAGCTGCAGATGTACCATTTAAAACAACAGGAAAGGAAATTTTAACAAAAGGCTGGCGAGTGGCTTTCGAAACAAAAGAAAGTAAAATTAAAAAGGAACTAAACGCTCAAGCTACTTTACCCTCTTTTGTAAAAGGTGAAAAAGGTGTACATGAACCTTCATTTTTAGAAAAAGAAACAAAACCGCCAAGAAACTTTACAGAAGCAAGTTTATTACGCGCCATGGAAACTGCAGGCAAGCAAGTTGATGATGATGAAATGCGTGAATTAATGAAAGAAAACGGAATTGGAAGACCTTCTACAAGGGCAAGTATAATAGAAACCTTATTCCGAAGAAAATATATTGAACGTAAAAAGAAATTGGTTTTACCTACACAAACAGGTATAGACTTAATTAATATTATTGATAACGAATTATTAAAATCTGCCGAGTTAACAGGACGTTGGGAAAAACGTTTAAAAGAAATTGAACGAGGAGATTTTAATGCTGGAACTTTCATTAATAATATGAAGAAAATGGTGGATGAATTGGTTTATGAAGTTCGTTCTAATACTTCTAAAAAAAGAATTTCATCTAACTCAACTGTTAGTTCTATTAAAGTAGAGAACGCTGTAAAACCCAAAAAGGCAGCAACAAAAAAACAAGTTGCAGGTAAAACATGTCCGAAATGTAAAAAAGGCCATATTTTAAAAGGCTCTTCTGCTTTTGGGTGTTCTGAATATAAAAACAATTGCGATTTAAAAATTCCTTTTGAAATCTTCGGAAAAAAAGTTTCTCAAAATCAGATTATAAGATTAATTGACAAAGGTTGTACTACTAACTTAAAAGGTTTTAAAACCGATGCTGGTACTATAGAAGGACTTATTAGGTTTGATGCTCTTTTTAGCCTAAAACTAGAACCTAAACAAAAAATTGTTACTAAAGATACTAGCGACAAATCTCAAGACAAAATAGCTTGTCCTAAGTGTAAAAAAGGAACTGTTTTAAAAGGAAAATCTGCTTACGGTTGTTCTAATTATAAAACGGGTTGTAATTTTGTGTATACTTTTGAAAACATCAAAAAAACCGCGAATGGTAAACCATTAACAAAAGAATTGGTTTTAGAAATAATAAAAAAAATTTAGACTCTTAAAAATTATTAGTCTACATTTAAAAAAAATAAAAAGCTTACTATTTTATGAATTTCACAAACCCTCTAGTTTATGGTGCTCCATGTTTTTTAGCACTTATATTGGTAGAATTAGCATATAGCAAACATCACAAAAAGGAAAAAAGCAAAGAACTTTATAACTGGAAAGATTTAGCGGCAAGTTTAACAATGGGTTTTGGTTCTGCTATTTTAGCTCCTTTAACAAAAACAATTGCTGCTATTGTGCTTTTTAATTTTGTTTATGAAATTTTTAACCCACTAATAGATGGTGTTCGTATGAATATTATGGGTTACGAATCTTTTGGTTATGCTTGGTATATTTGGCTGCTTTGCCAATTATTAGACGATTTTAGTTATTATTGGTTTCATAGACAAAACCATAATATCCGTTTTCTTTGGGCAGCACATATTGTGCATCATTCATCAGATAATTTTAATTTAGGTACTGCTGTTAGAAATGGTTGGTTTACAATTTTGTACAAACCTTTTTTTTATATGTGGATTACTGCAATTGGTTTTCCTCCAGAAATGTTGGTAGTTTGTTTGGGTATAGAGGCTTTATGGCAGTTTCAACTGCATTCTGTTTACGTTCCAAAATTAGGAATTATTGAGAAAATTTTTAATACACATACTATGCATCAAGTTCATCATGCACAGAACTTAGAATACATGGATAAAAATCATGGAGGTTTTTTAAATATTTTTGATAAAATTTTTGGTACTTGGAAAGAATTAGATGAAAATATTGATATAAAATATGGCGTTACTCATGCTCCAGACTCATATAATCCTTTAGTAATTTTAACACATGAATATAAAGATATCTGGTTTGATATGAAAAAATCTAAAAACTGGTATCATAAGTTTATGTATGCATTTGCAGCTCCTGGTTGGAGTCATGACGGAAGTACATTAACCATAAAACAATTAAGAAAAAGCATGATTGAAAACGTTTAGCTTTTAACTACTTTTATCTTCATAAAAAAATAAGGTTCATATTTCAGTAATTGAAATATGAACCTTATTTTTTTTAGCCATTACTTTTTAAAAATGCTATTCTATAATAAGTTACTAGAAAGCGAAGAACTAATTTAAGTTCTCTATATTTAGAATTGTAAAAGCTGTTTTTACAATTCTAGCCCTGATTGAAACGACATCCTTTTTTTCTTTTAAAAAAAGATATAGTGGAAAGCAGGAAACAGCTTCTAAAAATTAATCAATCATATTTTTTAAATAAAAATTTTCTACCTTTTCTCTAGCCCAAGGCGTAGTTCTTAAAAACTTTAAACTAGATTTATACGTAGGATTATTTTTAAATGCATTAATATTTAAGGCATCTCCTAATTCTTCCCAACCATATTCTAGAAACAATTGTTCTAACATGGTTGCTAATTTTATTCCGTGTAACGGGTTGTTTGGTTGTTCTTTACTCATTATTTATCTAAGTCTGGTAAAACAAATTCATCTAAAACAGATTTCTTAGCCATCATCTTTTCGATTTCGTCAGATTTTCTTGGTGCTTCACCAGAAAGATTTACGGGTCCGTTTTCTGTTATTAAAATATCATCTTCAATTCGTACTGCAATTCCCCACCATTTTTTATCACATTTACTACCTTCAGGAATGTAAATTCCAGGTTCCATAGTAACTACCATATCTTTTTCAAAATTTCTATAATTTCCTGGATCATGCACATCTAACCCTATATGATGTGAAGTTCCATGAGGAAAATAGTTATGTCTCTCATTTACTGAACTTATAACACCTAATTTGTATAAACCCTCATTAATTACTTTTCGAGCTATTTTGTTTGGCTCACTCATTGCTGTACCAATTGTATATAACTTAATTCCAGATTCTTGTGCATCATAAACTAAATCGTAAATTAATTTTTGTGCATCAGTAAATTTACCATTTGCAGGTATTGTTCTTGTTACATCAGCTGTATAACCTCTATATTCTGCTCCTAAATCCATCAAAACCAAATCATTACCAACTTTAGTTTTATTATTTTCTATATAAT
>CAJQQH010000148.1 GCA_905480405.1 uncultured Polaribacter sp.
CACGCGGCATGGCTGGGTCAGAGTTGCCTCCATTGCCCAATATTCCTCACTGCTGCCTCCCGTAGGAGTCTGGTCCGTGTCTCAGTACCAGTGTGGGGGATCTCCCTCTCAGGACCCCTACCTATCGTTGCCATGGTAAGCCGTTACCTTACCATCTAGCTAATAGGACGCATAGTCATCTTTTACCGATAAATCTTTAATTACAACTTGATGCCAAGTCGCAATACTATGGAGCATTAATCTTCATTTCTAAAGGCTATTCTCCTGTAAAAGGCAGATTCTATACGCGTTACGCACCCGTGCGCCGGTCGTCAGCGGTGCAAGCACCCTGTTACCCCTCGACTTGCATGTGTTAAGCCTGCCGCTAGCGTTCATCCTGAGCCAGGATCAAACTCTTCATTGTATATTTTAAATAATATTAATGAATAAGTTTCAAAAGAATTTTGTTTAATAAATTAAACATGGTTATTCTACTCTTTAATTACGCTGTCAATTTCAATATTTTCAATGAACTTATAGGTATAAAACTAATGCGGTTAAACACTTATTTAAATCCTAATTTGTAGAAATGTTAGAATCGAACTAACTAATCTTTTTAATGATTATTCCAAATTTTCTCTGATCGTTTTTTGCTGTATTTCTTAGCGGCTGCAAACATACAAACTATTTCTAATCTGACAATAAAAAAATAACTTTTTTTTTACTTTATTTTTAACCCTTAAAAAACCTGAACGTTTTTCCGAAAATTTCGGACTGCAAACATACAAACTCTTTACCTTATCAACCTAATTAAATTTGAAATATTTTTAACCTTATTTATATCACTAAAAATAAAACTATTAAAATCACAAAACCATGCCAACAAAGAAGAAAATCAACAATTTCAAGGAACGAAACTAACAAACATATTGCCGTTAGCGGGTGCAAACTTACAACCCATTTTTAATCTGACAATGACTTTTTTAATGTTTTTTTAATATTTATTTTCAACAAACACCCAAATAGCTATTATACAGGTAATTATTGATGAAATATTTTTTTAGTTTTTATTATAACTAATTTAATAGAACCTGTATAATCCTATAAAACGAGTTAAAACAATCTATAATTAATGTGAAGTTTCTTTTTATTAATATATTATTATGATGCTTTCTTTGTCTTTTGCCTTCTTATTAGATAAAGACTTACTTGTTTAAACTGTAAAATCATCAAATTTTTATTTAAAAAAATCAAAAATTTGAGTGAATTTAACTTGAATTAAAAGCGACAACCTAAATAAGTTAGATTTATATTACTCTTTTGACTTATTATTGTCTTAAAAAAATATAAAAAATGAGAGATTAAAAACCCTAACTTTTCTTTTTGCTTTTTTTGTTTTTCTTCTTCTTTCTCATTTTAGCAAACATTTTCTTGTACTCTTCTACATTAATCTCTGCTTTTCTTATTCTGATAATTTCATTAAAATCGAAATTTAGTTTACTTTTTTGAGCTTTTAACTCATCTTCAATAAAAGCTCGCTGCAGAATATCTTCGATTAAAAAGTCTTCGTTTTCAATTTCTGGATGATATTCATCCTTTAAAGAAAGTTTAAAAAGGTTAGCGGTTGTATTATACCAAAATGCTTTCCATCCGCTTCGTAAACCTTTTATATTATTAAAAGCCGTTTTTCCTGTTTGACGATGAATTAACTTTATTAAAATACGACCTTCTGTTTTGGTCATTTTTTTTATTTGATCTGTAAACTCACCTTCTATATATTTTTGGATTTTCTTAGTATAAGATTTTCGCTTCTTCTTAGATTTAATTTTTAATAGCCTACTATTTAATGTATCTAATCGTTCTGATGCTAGTTTTGCATAAGGATATACTTTAAAAACCTTTTTTCTAAACCATAAATAATATCTAGCGTCTATTTTTGATTTGAATTTTTGTTTTGGAAAAATTGAAAATCCATTAAGGTTAACTATTAATGTGTCTCCTGGCTTTACAAAAACGTAGTCATCAAATTCTTTAGGCAAAGAATCTATTTCTCTCTTTTGAGAAAAAGAAAGAAATGAAATAAAGGCTATATATATGTATAAGAGTTTTTTCAATTTACAATTATTAAAAAGTAAGATTAATTAATCTTGTCTATAAAATCTTGTTCAGAAATTATTGAAATACCTAAATCTTCTGCTTTTGATAATTTACTTGGCCCCATATTATCGCCAGCAACTATAAAGTTGGTTTTTTTAGAGATTGATGAACTTACTTTGCCTCCATTATTTTCAATTGCTTTTTTAAGTTCGTTTCTAGACATTTGATGAAAAACACCAGAAACAACAAAAACCTGCCCTTGTAACTTATCAGTTAAATTTTCTAAACTTTCTGCAGAAACTTCTAACTGCAATCCATAAGATTTTAACCTATTAATTAATTGAATATTCCCTAAATCAGATGAAAAATCTATAATACTTTGTGCAATTCTATCGCCAATTTCATCTGCTTTTATAAGTTCTTCAAAAGTTGCAGTCATTAAATTATCTATAGATTTAAAATGTTTTGCTAATTTTTTAGCTACTGTTTCTCCTACAAAACGTATACCAAGAGCAAATAATACTTTTTCGAATGGAATATCTTTTGATTTTTTAATTCCGTCAATCATATTTTGTGCAGATTTTTCTGCCATTCGTTCTAACGGAATAACTTGTTCTGCTGTTAAATCATATAAATCAGCATAATTCTGAATTAATCCTTCTTTACGTAATAAGTCTACAGTTTCGCCTCCTAACCCATCAATATCCATTGCTTTTCGTGAAATGAAATGTTGAATCCTCCCTGTTATTTGTGGCGCACATCCAAATTCGTTTGGGCAATAATGTTTTGCATCACCTTCTTTTCTTACCAATTTGGTATTACATTCTGGACAATTTATTGCGTACATAGTTGGCTGAGAATCCTTAGGACGTTTTGCTACATCTACTGCAATAATTTTTGGAATGATCTCTCCTCCTTTTTCAACAAAAACTGTATCATTAATTCTAATATCTAACTTTTCTATTTGATCTGCATTATGCAAAGAAGCACGTTTTACTGTTGTACCTGCTAACTGAACAGGTTCTAAATTTGCAACAGGGGTAATTGCGCCTGTTCTACCTACTTGATAGGTAATCTCTTGCAAAATTGTAGAAACTTGTTCTGCTTTAAATTTATAAGCAATTGCCCATCTTGGTGCTTTTGCAGTGTATCCTAACTCTTCTTGCTGTTGTAAATTATTGACTTTAATTACAACTCCGTCTGTTTCGTAAGGTAAATCATGGCGTTTTAGATCCCAACTATTTACAAAACTAAAAACTTCGTCTATCGATTTTACTAAAGAAATTGTTTCTGGAACTTTAAAACCAATTTTTCTAGCCGCCTCTAAACTCTCAAAATGTGTTTTATATTTTCTTTCTGAGGTTACTACTTGATATAATAAACAATCTAAAGGACGTTTTGCAACTTCTGCACTATCTTGTAATTTTAAACTTCCGCTTGCTGTGTTTCTTGGATTTCTATATTCTTCTTCTCCATTCTCAACACGTTCTATATTCATTTTATTGAAACCTTCTATTGGTAAAATAATTTCACCACGCATTTCAAAATCTCGAACAAAATCAGATTTTACATGCAAAGGAATTGATTTTATTGTTCTAATGTTTGGAGAAACATCATCGCCTTGAAAACCATCTCCTCGTGTTACTGCTTTTATGAACTGGCCGTTTTCGTAAGTTAAATTTATAGATGCACCATCAAACTTTAACTCGCAAGTATACTCTAACTCTGTAGTTCCTAAAACTTTTTGAATTCTCTTTTCCCAATCTAATAAATCTTCTTTGGAGTAAGAATTATCTAAAGAATACATTCTATTTTTATGCGTAATAGTTTCAAAATTTTTAGTAATAGCGCCTCCTACTCTTTGTGTTGGAGAGTTCGCATCAAAAAAAACTGGATTTTCTGCTTCTAACTTTTCTAACTCTTTTAATTTTTTATCGAAATCGAAATCTGAAATTGTAGTATTATCTAATACATAATAATTGTAATTATGATTATTTAATTCATCTCTTAAAGATTGTATTAATTGTTGAATTGTCATTACGTGTTATTCTTTTACAGTTGCAGAAAAATGATTTATTTTAGAGTTTATTGGATTACCAGAAGATCTTCTAAAACTTGCTACTTGACCTGTATGCCAAATTGCATCTGCAATTGGACCGTTAATTATATTAAAAAAAGGAATACTAATTTTTCCCTCTTTTTCTGATGAAAACTCTGATAAATCTTTACTAGATTTTATTCTTTTACTTAACGCCTTTATATTATGTAACGTTTGTTTTCTCATTACTTTAAAAGACATTTCTGATTTATCTTTTACTTGTTTAAAATCGGTTTTTGTTAAACGTAACATCATGTTTGTTAAATCGTATATATGAGTTATCGTTTGCTGGGTATTTTTACCTTCTCCTTTTGGTTGATACGCTAAATCCTCAGCTCGTAAACCATCTGTAGACCAATAATACCTAAACCCTAAACCATCTATCATTCTTCCTACTGTTGAAGATGCAGTATATTCTTCTTTTTCAATTGGAAGTTCATAAAAAGGTAATTTGTGCTGTGCTTTTATCATAAAAGATGTAAATAAAATAGTAATGATTATTAGTTTCCTCATCAATTAAAATTTTGATAAAAATAATGAAAACTATAATTGCGACAAAGGTTTGTTTTAGAATATTAACTTTTTAAACATTACACAATTTATAAACTATATATATGACTAGTTTGTTAGAAAAAAAATAAGCAGGCAAAGATATTTAGCCCTGATTGAACGGTTTGTTTGAGCTCTTTTTTTTAATAAACATCTATTTATTATTTTAAAATGAATTATTTGTTGGTGAATAATAAAAGCCTGTTAAATATAAGTAACATAAAAAAAAAGCGAGTAGTGAAAGCAGGAAACAGCTTCTAAAACAAACAAACCCCAAAACAACTAAATGCTTTGGGGTTTTTATTAAATAATAAAAATAATCTACTAATAATATGTATATCTTCTAACTTTTGCAATATGTTTTGCTAAACGCATTACTTGATGAGAATATCCGTACTCGTTATCGTACCAAACATAAATTACAATCGTATCACCATCTGTAATAGTTGCTTTACTATCGAAAATTGATGGTGCAGTTGTACCAACAATATCTGATGATACTAATTCTGCATCTAAAGAATATTTTATTTGTTCAACCAAACCTCCTTCTAATGCATGTTGTTTTATAATTGCATTAACAGCATCTGTAGTAACAGAGGTTCTTAGTTGTAAATTTAAAATAGCTAATGAACCATTAGGTACAGGAACTCTAATTGCATTTGAAGTTAATTTACCTTCTAAAGCTGGTATTGCTTTGGCAACTGCTTTACCTGCTCCTGTTTCTGTAATTACCATGTTTAGAGCTGCTGCTCTACCACGTCTATTTTTACTATGCATATTATCTACCAAATTTTGGTCGTTAGTATATGCATGAATCGTTTCTAAGTGCCCTTTTTTAATTCCGAAGTTGTCTTCTAAAACTTTTAAAACTGGAGAAATTGCATTTGTTGTACAAGATGCCGCTGAAAAGATATTTACATTGTCTGGGTTGTGTTCTAAATGATTTACACCATGAACAATATTTGGTATTCCTTTACCAGGTGCAGTTAATAAAACTTTGCTTGCGCCTTTTGCTTTTAAATGTCTTGCTAAAGCAACATCATCTCTAAAAGCTCCTGTATTATCTATAATTAATGCGTTTTCTATACCAAATTCTGTATAATCAATATCTTCTGGCTGTTTTGCAGAAATCATATGAACTGTTGTTCCGTTTATGATTAATGCTTTATTTTCTATATCTGTTTGTACTGTTCCTAAAAAGTCTCCATGAACAGAGTCTATACTTAAAAGTGATGCTCTTTTTTCTAATACTGTTTGATTAATTTCGCCACGAGTAACTACAGCTCTTAACCTTAGTTGAGAACCTTTACCCATTTTTATCATTAATTCTCTTGCTAATAAACGTCCAATTCTACCAAAACCATATAATACAACGTCTTTAGGTTTTATGTTTTTAGCTTCGGTTACATTTTTTAATTGCTTTTTTACAAAAGCAACTTTATCTTCACAACCTTTTGGATTTAGATAACATTCATATGCTAATTTTCCAATATCTAATTTTGATGAAGGTAAATCTATTTGCTTAATTGCTTTTGCAATACTTAACGCATCATGAATTGTAATTGGTTTGTTTACAAATTCTTTAGCATAATCTATTAAATTTAAAACTTCACTAGCCCTTTTATCTACTAATGGATTTCTAAATAAAACTAATTCTATAGATTTATCGTACCATAAATCGTGTACAATATTTATAAATTCTATAGTAGCTCTTCTTGTTTGTGCTTGTAAAGCAACTTCTTTTTCGTAATTTAGATTTGATGACATAGTTGTGTAACTAATTTAAAATTTTTGCAAAAGTATTTCTTTTTTCGAAAATACGAAATCGATTTCGTAAAAAATATTACAAAAAAAAATCCTCATGTAAATATGAGGATTTTAAAACTAAACTAAAACTAATTTTTATCTAAACGCATAACGCTCTCTTTCTCCTTCTAAATTTATTACTTCTATATAAACAGGAGAACCATTACTATTAAAACCATCTAGTGCTTTTGCTGCACTTGAAGCGTTTGTAAATGGTTTTTTATTAATAGCTGTAATAATGTAACCTTCTTTTACACCATAATAAACTAAACTCTTATTAGCATTTTTAAGAATTTTTGCACCACCTTTTATACCATACTTTTTTCTTTCTTTTGTAGTTAAGTCTTTTAAAATAATATTAAAACTTCTAGAAATGAAGGTGTCTTTTTTACTTAACTTTACTTTTTTGGTTAAAAATGCTCCATCTCTTTCTACAGTAATATTTACAAATTCCCCT
The DNA here is from genome assembly GCA_905480405.1 of uncultured Polaribacter sp. Taxonomy (GTDB): domain Bacteria; phylum Bacteroidota; class Bacteroidia; order Flavobacteriales; family Flavobacteriaceae; genus Polaribacter. Next base: position 6,987 of record CAJQQH010000148.1, read on the forward strand.
GGTCTTTTAGCGGTTAACTGCCCTCTAAGTTCAGAAAATTTAGAAATCTTAACATCGTTAACTTTCATAATAATATCGCCAGATTTTAAGCCAGATTTCTCTGCTCCACTACCTTCTGATAAACTCCCTATTTTAACACCCTGAATATTCACATCAGAATTATCGATATTGATTCCTAAGATAGCTTCTTGCACACTACCAAATTCTAATAGATCATCTACAATTTTTTTAGCTATATTAGAAGGTACAGCAAAAGAATAACCTACAAAAGAACCTGTTTTAGATGAAATTGCTGTATTAATACCCACCAATTCTCCTCTAGTGTTTACCAAAGCACCTCCACTATTGCCGGGGTTTACTGCCGCATCTGTTTGTATAAATGAATCTATAGCAGAATTCCCTTCTAAATCTCTCCCTTTTGCACTTACAATACCTGCCGTTACTGTAGATGTTAAATTATAAGGATTACCAACTGCCAAAACCCATTCTCCAACTTTTATATAATCAGAATCAGCAAAAGGCACATATGGCAAATCCATACCAACATCAATTTTTAACAATGCAATGTCGTTATCTTTATCAGTACCAATTAATTCTGCTTTGTATTTTTTCTTATTATTTAGCGTAATTTCTATTTCGTTTGCATTGTCAATTACGTGATTGTTTGTTACAATATAACCATCTGAAGAAATAATAACACCACTTCCTGTACCAACTTGTTCAAACTTTTTTGTTCCTCTACCGTTACCAAATAAATACTCTGCATAAGGACTTGTTTGGGTTCTAATTGCGGTATTTTTAACATGCACAACAGCATTTAATGTTTTTTCTGCTGCTAAAGTAAAGTCTATTGTTGACGCATCTATAGCTGTAGATTTACTATTATAGGCAGGATTAAAATTCGTTTTTACCGTTTGTATTTTATCTGCCGATGTGCTGTTTATAACAACTTGCTCATTAAATAGTATTTTATAACCTCCTAAAGTAAGCATGCCCCCTAAAACGGCCATACCTACAAATCCGAAAAATTTCTTCATAATTCTAAATTTTTAATCAATCAAATATACAATTTTAACATTTTCAAAAAATCTGTTTAACTTGCTTTTAACGGACTTTAACCACTTTTTAACAGACTCTTATTGTTGATGAAATCATTATCTTTGTATTATGGATTTGACTTTTTATAAATACGAAGGAACTGGTAATGATTTTGTAATGATAGATAACAGAACAAAAGAATTTCCAAAAGAAAATGTTTCTATTATTTCTCATTTAGCAGACAGACATTTTGGTATTGGTGCTGATGGGGTTATTTTAATTGAAAATGATGAAAAATTCGATTTTAAAATGATTTATTTCAATGCTGATGGTAGTCAGACTTTTTGTGGTAATGGTGCAAGATGTGCAGTTGCTTTTGCAAAACAATTAGAAATAATAAAAAATAAAACTACTTTTTTAGCTGTTGATGGTAAACATTTTGCTGAAGTAAAAAACGATCTTATTTCTTTACAAATGATAAATGTTGATGACATTAAAGTAAATGAAAAATCAGTTTTCATGTATACAGGAACACAGCATCATGTTGAATTAGTTGACGAATTAAATGAATATCCTGTTTATGAAAACGGTAAAAAAATTAGATACTCATATAATAACCCAGGTAGTAATGTGAATTTTGCACAACAAATTAACGACACTACTTTTAGAGTTAGAACTTATGAAAAAGGTGTAGAAAATGAAACCTTAGCTTGTGGCACAGGTGTTACAGCAGTAGCAATTGCTATGCATAAAACGAAAAAAACAAATAGCAATCATATATTTTTGCCTGTAGAAGGCGGTAATTTAGAAGTTACATTTAATGAAAATAATGGAATTTATACAAATGTATTTTTAAAAGGACCTGCTAAATTTGTTTTTAAAGGAACAATTTCTGTTTAATTCAGTTTGTTTCTAAACTCATTTTCAAATACATTCTCTAACGTTGAATATAAGTTTTTATAACAACTCTTATTTAGAATCACATTAGCAAACATTAAAAAAAATGAAGAAAATTATACTTTTATTATTAATATTCTTTTCCACTCTAATATTTTCACAAAAAGATAATGGAAAAATATATCTTAAAAACGGAGAAGTTAAAAATGGATTTATAAGACTTGGTTTATTCAGTACTTTTGGTTTTGTTTCAGAAAATATAGTAGTTTTTAAAAAAAACAAAGAAAGTAAAGAAAAAATAAAATACACTTTGAATGACATAAATAAGGTAGTTCTGGAAAAAAAAGGAACCTATTTTATGAAAAAAAATGAAAAAGGAGATATATTAATTACTAATTTAATCTATGAAGGTTCTCCTTTAAGCCTTTATCTCTATTGGGAAGAAGGTTTTAACGGACAGAGAAGTCCTAGTTATTATTTTCAGAAAGGGAAAGAAAAATTAAAACTTATTTATAGAGGATTGGGAAATTCATCAAATAAGAAAATGAGAAACTATTTCAGCGATTGCCCTAAATTAGCTGAATATATAAAATCAAGGAAATTCGAAACATATGTAGAGAGAAGTCCTAAGTTTAAAGATAAAAGTAAACTCAATTCAAAATTGATTGAAATTATCAAATACTACAATAAAAATTGTCAGTAATTTTAATATAACGTTTAATAACAACATATATAATTTATTACTCGCTTTTGCCTTACTTACAAAAATCTTATCGAGTTTTCTTTGTCTGTAATTATTTACCTAAAACAGGTAACTAATCATACAAAACGTTCGTTAAAGAATCTTCTCAAATTAACACTTAAGACTAAACACAAAAAGATAATAAATTATTTCAGTAATTTAATAATATTTGTTTTGTATAACTTACCTATTGGAATAATATAATCTTCTATATATATTCTATTACCTTCAATGCTTTTTATATGTTTTGGAGCAACTGCAAATGATTTATGAACTTGTAAAAAAAATTCTTTTGGTAACAATTCTAAAACTGAAGATAATTTTTCTCTAATGGTAATTGTTTCGTTTTTAGTAATCACTTTTACATAATTACCAGATGCTTCAACGTATAAAATAGCATCAATTTCTAATTGAATATGTTTTTTATTACTCCTTAAAAAAATACGATTAGCAACTGTATCTTCTTGAGTAACTATTGTACGTTCTGGTACAGAAGTACTAAATGTTTTATTAATTGCTTTTAAAAAACGATCAAACCCAAATGGTTTTAATAAATAATCCGATATATTAAGCTCATAACCTTCTAAAGCAAATTCTTTATAAGCTGTTGTTACAATAACTTTTGGTGGATTTTTAAGTGTTTTAAGAAAATCAAAACCTTTTAATTTTGGCATATTTAAATCTAGAAATATTAAATCTACTTCATTTTTATTCAAATACTCAAATGCTTCTAATCCATCGTAACAATTCTTTTCTAACTGCATATTATGCAATAAATCACAATAACCTTTTATAATTTCATGTGCAATATGCTCGTCATCAATTATTAGATATTTAATCATAACTTGTTTAAAATTAATGTTGCTTTATATATATTTCCTTCAACTGAAAAAGATAATTTATGCTTGTTAGCATACACCAATTCTAGTCTTCTTTTTAAATTTTTCAAACCAATTCCGACTTCTTCATTAACATCAGAAGTATCAAAATTATTTTCTATATCAAACTGAATTTTATTTTCAAAAGTAAAAACATTTATGTTTACAAATGCATTTTTCCTTAAATTCTCTACGCCATGTTTAAAAGCATTTTCTAGAAGAATGATAAATAGTAAAGGCATTACTTGGTAAGTTTCATCTATTTGATCTTTAAACTCAATACTAATTTCTTTATGATAACGCATTTTATGAAGCTCAATATAATTTTTTAAATAATCTACTTCATCTTTAAGTAAAACAACCTCTTTTTCTCCTTCGTAAATACTATAACGCATCATATCTGATAGTTTTAGTATTAACTCTTGTGCTTTTTTAGGGTTTACAGCTACCAAACCATATAGATTATTTAGTGTATTAAAAAAGAAATGAGGATTAACTTGATTTTTTAAATGCAGTAATTCTGCTTTTGAGTTTTCATTTCTAAGTTTAAAAAAAGTAATTATTTGTTTTGTGAACCAAAAAACGCCTAAAATTATAAGAACAGCATAATAAGACAAAACAATGACTGCTATTGAAGCAGGATAATTTTCTAAAAAAACTACAGATTCTTTGCCAGTAGTAAACAGTTCGTAAAAAGTAATTGCGAATGGAAATAACGCTATAAAAATTGCCAATCCAATAACTATTGATCGTTTTCTCTTATTTAATTTTAATATCATTTGGTAAAATTAAGCTGAATTATCCTTATTACAAAAGAAGTTGCCAAACAACCTATTGAGCGCAATAAACTTAACGAAAAGTGGGGTGAAATTACCTTACATATCAAAACTAATTTTGCACCCCTTTTAACAATGCGTTTATCACTATTGTTTTAATAAGAATGGATTTGAAATTAGTTTTGCTTCAAATAATTAAAAAAACGAAAGTCATGAATAATTTAAAACCTATAAAAATGTTACAGCATATTAAGTTTTTGTGTTTACTTATAACACTCATTAATTCTAGCATAAATTCTTCTGCTCAGGAGATAAATCTACAAAACAAAAATTCTATTGAAGGAAAGTGGGAAGGAAATATTGTTATAAATGAACAAAAATCTGTTGGAATATTATGGAATTTCAAAACAACTAAAGAAGGACAGTTAAACGGTTATATGGGACCAGCATCAAAAGGTGTAGCAACAATACCTATGCAAGAGTTATCTATTAACAAAGAGAAAATTAGTTTTACTATTCAGTCACAAGGAAGCTTTGCTGGTTTAATATCAAAAACTGGAATAAAAGGTATTTGGAGTTCGGTAAGTGGAAATAAATTGACGCTTTATATGGTAAGAGAGCTAACAAAAGAACAAGTAAGCCAACGATTTTCAAAACCATCAAGCAGCGAAAAAATTGATATTCAACAAGAGATTGCTCTTGGAAATATCAAAGCAGTTAAAGATTTTTTATCAAAAGGAAATAAAATAAACTCATTATATGGCAAAGGATCAACATTATTATTTACAGCTATAAAAAAAGACAGAACCTATAAAATTGCAAAATATCTTTTAGAAAACGGCGCAAATCCTAATCAAGTAACAGACGGATTAACACCATTAATGTATGCCGTTGCTTATCAAAACTCTAAAATAGTTAAAGAACTTATTGCTCATAAAGCAGATGTAAACTTTATAAGTAAAGAGCAACAATCTGCACTAGTATTTGCCATTAAGAGTAGAAATGCTGAAATATTAAAATTATTAATAAACAATGGTGCAGACCCAAGTAAAAAAATTAAAAATGATTATTCTGCTATTGATTTAGCTAAAGAAGAGAATATAAAAGAAATTCTTGAGGTTCTAAATATTTCTTTTGAAGGTGTTAGTGATGGACCTTACGTAACAAAATCTAAGACTGGATACACTGCTACTTGGATCAATAAAGGAGAAATACACACTGAAAAAATTAACTCTAACGGTTCTAAACTTATAGAGTACAAAGGTTTAAAAGCTAACATTTCTAATAAAGAATCTAAAGAAGTTAAAAAACTAACCTATAACGGTAATTTTAAAATTGGAGCTGTTAGTGATATTCATGGACAATATGACACATTTATAAAACTGTTAAAAAATAATGGTGTTATTGATAAAGAAGGAGCTTGGAGTTTTGGAGATGGACATTTTGTAGTTGCAGGAGATATGTTTGATAGAGGTCCGCAGGTTACTGAAGTATTATGGTTTTTATATGATTTAGAACAACAAGCAGCAAAAGAAGGAGGAAAACTACATGTTCTACTTGGAAACCATGATGTTATGGTGCTTAATGGAAATTTACGTTCAGTTCATCCAAAATACACAGAAATTGCAAAAACATTAGGCGTTCCTTTTAATACTCTTTTTAATACTGGGACAGTTCTTGGGGATTGGTTAAGAACACGCCCTGTTTTAGTAAAATTAAACGGTATTCTTTTTACTCACGGTGGTTTGCATCCAGATTTAGTAAAAAAAGGATTGTCTATCAAAAAAATTAATAAAGAATTCAAAAAACAACTAATAATGAGTGAGTTACCTGAAAAACGTAATGATCTTGGTAACTTTCTTCATAGAGCACATGGGCCAATTTACTACAGAGGTTACTTTCAAGGAGAATTAGCTACCAATAAACAAATTAACGAATTATTAAAACATTTTAAAATTTCAAATATTGTTGTTGGTCATACTACACATAGACAGATTGAAATGCACTATGACGGAAAAATAATAGTAATAGATGCCAATATGAAAAGTGGTACAATGGGAGAAATGCTTTTATGGAAAAATGGTGAATTTGAACGTAAAAATCTTTTAGGAGAAAAATTACCCATAAATAAAATAGAAAATAATAAATAAAACAAAAAGAGATGAAAACTAAATTATACAATTATTTAAACAAACCATATGCAGTAATCTTAATAATGCTAATTGCGCCATTATTTGGGTTTATAGATCGAAACTTTACCTTTTTCTTTGGACTTGGTGTTATTTTTCTAATTTTAAAAGGCAGTAAATATAATTGGAAAAGATTTGGAATAGGACAAAAAATCACAGGTAAAACTGTTTTAAAGAGCTTATTATTAGCAACAATCATTTTTATCGTATTTACATTTTTAATAGACCCTTTACTAATAGAATGGTTAGGTGAATACGATCTTTCGTCTATAGATGACATTAGAGGAAATTTACTTGGATACATTATTTTAATGTTTGTTGTATGGATATTTGCAGCTTTTGGAGAAGAAATTCTTTTTCGAGGTTATTACATGAAAGCATTGGCAGAGTTATTAGGAAATAATAAAACAGCATGGATCTCTTCTGCATTTATAGTTTCTTTATATTTTGGAATATCACATGCATACCAAGGAGTAATTGGTGTTGTATCAGTATTTTTATGGTCTTTTGTTATTTCTTTAATCTTTAGTAAAAATAAAAACAATTTGCTCTTATTAGTATTAATTCATGGTATTTACGATACAATAGGAATTACTCTTATTTATTTAAATAAAGATCATATTATTACAGAATGGGTGCAACAACTTTTATAAAAAATTAGATTTTATATTAAATAAAATAACAGGTTTAAAATTACTATTAAAGAGAAAAAAAGCGATTTAGTTTTAAACTAAATCGCTTTTTAAATTTTATTAACTTAAAATAAATTAAAAGAATTATCTGGTTATAAATTATGAAGTATTAGACAAATTGTTTTTTATTTGCTAAATTAGATGTTTAACTTAAAAAGTTAATTACATACTATTTCAATTGTAAATCTATTAAAGTTAATATATTTTAAAGTGACATTGACAAATAAAAAAATAAAATTAAGAGCTCTAGAGCCAGAAGATTTAGAGTTTTTATACAAAATAGAAAACAACGAATCTTTTTGGGAAGTAAGTCATACCCAAAAACCATTTTCAAAATTCATATTAAGGCAATATTTAGAGAATGCCCATTTAGACATATACGAAAGCAAACAATTGCGTCTATTAATTGAAGAAGAACCTACTAAGAAACAAATGGGTATGATTGATTTGTTTGACTTTAATCCGCAACATAAAAGAGCAGGAATTGGCATTCTAATTCATCCTGATTTTCAAAATAAAGGATATGCTTCAGAAGCTTTAGCACTTTTAATAAAATACGCTTTCTCTCATTTACAAGTACATCAGTTGTATGCAAATATTACATTAGACAATTCTAAAAGCTTATCATTATTTAAAAAACATAACTTTAAAGAAATTGGCATAAAGAAAGATTGGATTTTATCCGAAGGAAAATTTAAAGATGAAGTTTTATTTCAGTTGATAAAAGAGTAATTTTGCAATTCTTAAAAAATTAAAAAAATTGAGTAAAAAATTTATATACGCAGTTATTGCAACCATTCTTTTTGTTGGCGGAGTTATAGGTTACAATTATTATCAAAAAATATTTGGAAAAGCAATTACAAAAGACAGCGTTCTTTTTGTAAGTTCTAATGACAGTTTAACGGATGTAAAAGATAAACTATCTGAATTTTCTAAAAACCCGAACACTTTTCTATTAGTTGCTGCAAAGAAAAATTTTTCGAAACCAAAATCTGGAAGATATGTTTTAACAGAAGGTATGTCTAATAACGATATTATTAACATGCTTAGAATTGGCAATCAAACACCTTTAAAAGTCTCTTTTAACAATCAAGACACATTAGAGAAATTTGCTGGTAGAATTCAGAACAATTAGAAATAGACTCTATTTCTGTATTGAATTCCTTTTATGACAAGGAATTTTTATCTAAAAATGAATTAACAAAAAAATCTGTTTTACAAGTTTGTATCCCTAATAGTTATGAGTTTTATTGGAATATTTCTGCCAATGGTTTTAGAAATAAAATGTTAAAAGAATACAATCGTTTTTGGAATACTAGTAGATTAAAAAAAGCGCAAGCTTTAAAAATGACTCAAGCAGAAGTAATTGCTTTAGCTTCTATAGTACAGAAAGAAACTGCAAAAATAGTTGAACGACCAATTGTAGCTGGTTTATATCTAAATAGATTAAGAAAAGGTTGGCCACTACAAGCAGATCCAACAATTATTTACTGCATAAGAGAAGTTAAAGGACAAGATTATGTTGTAAAAAGAGTTTTAACGGCAGATTTAGAATTAAAATCGCCATATAACACTTATAAAAATAAAGGGCTTCCTCCTACTTTAATTGCAATGCCAGATATTTCTAGTATCGATGCTGTACTAAATTCTAAACAACACAAATACATGTATATGTGCGCAAACGTTGATAAAATCGGCTATCATGCTTTTGCTAGAACACTAAATCAGCATAATAGAAATGCCGCTAAATATCATATTTGGTTAAATAAACAAGGTGTAAATAGATAAAAATCATTTTCATAAAAAATAGTGCATTCAATTATTTATATCATAAAAGGATAGGTTATAGTTGTATAAAATCATCACAAAAAGGCACTTAAACGAGTTTTTATATAATTTCGACGAAAATAACACACTGATTGTCAATAGATTTATAATTATGTTCTAAATTTGCACCCGCAAAACAGAAAGATTTATATTATCAAAAAGTTTTTATTTTTATCAAGTGTAATTTTACTATTTGTAAACGCAACTTCTTCTAATAAGGAATTAGAGATTAACACACCAATACCTTATCCAAAGTTTGTAGATTATAATATTCCTTATTTACAAAATAATTTTGTTGCTTTTAAACAAGCTTTAGCATTTAAAGAATCTCAAGGAAAATATACCGTTGTTAATACATTAGGTTATTTAGGTAAATATCAATTTGGAAAAACAACCTTAGAACGTTTTAACATATACAATACTAAAGAGTTTTTAAAAAATCCTGAATTACAAGAAAAAGCTTTTA
>CAJQQH010000149.1 GCA_905480405.1 uncultured Polaribacter sp.
AACTCTTTATCACTTTTATGAACAGATTTTATGCCCGTTACCTCTAAAATCTTGGAACGTAATTTAATTAAGGTTTTATAATCATTAAATTTAATTGCTGTTTTATAAGTTTCTTTAATAATACGCGCATCATTATCAGATAATTTTATAACATTAGCATATGTTGGTTTATATCCTTCAGAAAGATTTTCTAAAATTGTCTGTGAAAATTTAACATCATCATTTAAATAAATTACAATGGTATTTGCAATAATATCTCCAAAACGCTGATTCTTATTTGTAAATAAAATTAGAAAAAAACCAATCAATTTACCTAGTATAAAAATAGTAGCTACTAAAAAATATTGATCTTTTAACCCCAATGAAGCCACATAAATATATAATAACATAAAAAGGTTAAAGTCTATTATACGTAAAAACCAACGCATTATGTAGTCTGTTATAGAAGGTTTAAAGCCATCTACATTAATAACTTTTACTTTTAAAAGCTTTTTACCCAAAGTTTGTCCGTTCATTAAAATTTCTGAATACAGCGAATAAAATGTAATAGGTAATAGAAATAGTACTTCTACCGCTTTAATAGTCCAACCATCTCCATTTAAAGTTTCATCTAATAAATTAAAATCGAAGACTTTATTTGCAAAATAGAGATAAGAAAATTTTAAAACGTTGTCTACTAAAAAAGCCAAAAGCCTTTGAAATACAGTAGCCACAGTAAATTTTATATTTACATTTTGTGCCGTTTTTATTTGGAGTGTTTTCATGCAATGATTAAATTCGCTCTTAATGAGAGAGGTCGCTTTTATAAAGCAAAATAAAGAAAAATGGCTCGAATTTGAACAAGGATTTTCAAATAAAGAAAAAAAAAGTCCAGATGATATAGCCAATTTGCATATTAAAATCATGAACGATTTGGTTTATGCGCAAACTTATTACCCAAAAAGCAAAGTTACTTCTTATCTTAATAAACTTGCAAAAACAAGCTTTGATAAGGTTTATGATTCTAAAAGAAGTGATAAAAATGCTTTTCTATATTTCTTTTTAGACAAAGTACCACTACTAGCCTACCAATATAGAAAATATTTATATTTATCTTTTATTTTCTTTTTTATCTGTTTTTTTATAGGATTACTCTCAACTTTTAATGATGAATCTTTTGCGCGTCAGATATTAGGAAACTCTTATGTAGATCAAACTTTAGAAAATATAGAAAGTGGCGATGCTATGGCAATTTATAAAAGTGGTAGTAATTGGGGTACTTTTATAGGTATTTACGATAACAACCAAAGAGTTGGTTTAAATATGTTTTTGTCTGGTTTATTTTTAGGAATCGGAACCGGTTTTTATATTGTTTATAATGCAATTATGGTAGCCGTTTTTCAAGCATTTTTTTATCAATATAATAGTTTTTTTGATAGCTTAAAAGGCATTTGGATTCATGGTACGTATGAGATATTTGGTATAATTATACAAGCTGCAGCTGGTTATATTATAGGCGCAAGTATTTTGTTTCCAAGAACATTAAAGCGCTTTGAATCGTTTAAAAATGGTATTAGAGACGCTTTTTATATTTTTATAAGCACAATTCCGTTTACTATTACTGCTGCTTTTTTAGAAGGTTATGTAACTCGTTATTCTAATATTATGCCAACAATTTTTTGTTTTGCAATTATTTTTTTTAGTTTAATTTCTATTAGTTACTATTATTTGGTTTTACCTTTTTTCGTTGCTAAAAAACATGGTTTAAGGTAAATGAGAAACAGGCTAACTTCCCTCCTTTTAATCGTAAGCTTTTTTGTGTACTCACAAGAGGATATAAATATTGATTTTGAAACTGAAAAAGATACAATTGAATATATAAAAAAAACAGATATTAGTGAGGTAAGAAATTTTTCATCAGACTTAAAAGAAAAATATGCTGGTAAAGACTTTTCTTACAAAGAAAATATTTCTAAAAAAGAAGAAGACTCCTCTCCTATTATTTCTGGGATTTTACAGTTTTTAGTTTTTTTTATGAGTAAGATATTTCCTTTTATTTTAGGCGGTTTTATCATTTTTGTGATTCTAAAAGCTTTAGTTGGTTTTGATATTCGTTTTTGGAAGTCTCAAAAATCATCAAATAAAACGGTAGAAAAACTGATTTATGAAGATGAAGATATACACGAAGTTGATTTAAATTCTTTATTACAAAAAGCAATTACTAACAAAAATTATAGATTAGCAATTAGATATTATTATCTAACTTCTTTAAAAGGTTTATCAAACAAAAAAATTATTGAATATCATAAGGATAAAACCAATTCTGAATATATAAATGAGATTGAAAATTCTGAAATGAAAAACAATTTTTCATACCTATCATATATTTACAGTTATGTTTGGTATGGAGATTTTCCTATAAATGAAGATAGCTTTAGTTCTGTACAGAATAAATATCAATCTTTTTTAAAAAGTATGCTGTGAAACGAACTACCAACCTATTTAAATTTTCCTTTTTTATTTTGATGGTTTTACAGCTTACAAGTTGTAAAAAAACCAACTGGAATGAAAATTACAGAGAAAAAGAGAAAAGTCCGTTTGGCACGTATATTATCTATAATGAAGCTAAAACATTATTTAAAAACGAAGAAATTGTTTATTTAAAACAAAATATTTACGATTATCTATTTGACAATTATAATACTACTTCTGCAAATTTTGGCACGTATATTTGTATTAAAAATAATGCATATAAGCTTACCAAAGATGGTGTTAAAGACTTATTATCTTTTGTAAATGATGGTAATAACGCATTTATTTCTCTTAACGAATTTAGTGATGATTTAAAAGAACAGTTAGAATTTACAACTAATAATTTAGATAAAAACATAAATAGTATTAAGGCCTTAAAAGCTCTAAAAGGTGAATATTCGCTTGAATATAAAGGGTTTGAAAATGAGGTTTTTACATTAGATAGAAATAGTAAAAGACATTATTTTATTTCTTACAATAAAAACAAAACAATTGTTTTAGGTACTACAAAAATTGATGGAGAGAAATTACCAAATTTCTTAAAAATTTATCATGGTAAAGGTGCAATTTATATACACACAAACCCAATTGTTTTTACCAATTACTATTTGTTAAAAAATAAAGAAAGTTATACAGAAAAAGTGTTTTCTTACTTACCAAATAATACCGTTTATTGGGATCCGCAGATTAAAAAGAGTATATATTCTAACAAAAAAGATGAAGACAATACTTCTGTTTTTAAATATTTTTTACAGCATGAAACTTTAACCTGGTTTTTAATTGTTTCTTCAGCAGGTATTTTGTTATTTATGCTGTTTAATGCAAGAAGAAAACAGCGTGCAATTCCTATCATAAAACCATTAGAAAATACTACAGTTGCATTTACACAAACAATTTCTAGTTTGTATTTAAAAGAAGAAGATCATAAGAATTTAGCTGATAAAAAAATAGCTTATTTCTTAGAAAAAGTAAGAACAAAATACTTGTTAAATACAAACAATTTAAACCAAAATTTTATACAGATTTTAGCTTCTAAATCTGGTAATAAAATACAAAACACAAAATATTTAGTAAATACTATTATTACTTTAAATAACAAGTCAGAATGCTCTAAAGAAGAGTTACTTGTATTGCATAAAATGATTGAAAAATTCTTTAATAAATAAAAAATGGAAACACCAAATAACGAAATAAATAAAGAGCAATTAGAATTTGAAAATAGAATTGATTTATCTGAATTACAAACATGTGTTTATAATATAAAAAACCAATTACAAAAAGTAATTGTTGGTCAAAAAGAAATGCTGAATTTATTGCTAGTTTCTTTACTTGCAGATGGCCATGTATTAATTGAAGGGGTTCCTGGAGTTGCAAAAACGATTACCGCAAAACTACTTTCCAAAGCTATAAATGTTCCTTTTAGTAGAATTCAATTTACACCAGATTTAATGCCTTCAGATATCTTAGGAACATCTGTTTTTAATGTAAAAACCTCTGAGTTTGAATTTAAAAAAGGACCTATTTTTTCTAGCATGATTTTAATTGATGAGATAAATAGAGCGCCAGCAAAAACACAAGCCGCTTTGTTTGAGGTAATGGAAGAAAAACAAGTAACTATGGATGGTAAAACCTATAAAATGAAAGAGCCTTTTATTGTTTTAGCAACTCAAAATCCAATAGAACAAGAAGGAACTTATAGATTACCAGAAGCGCAATTAGATCGTTTTTTATTTAAAGTAATTGTAGAATACCCTACAGCAGATGAGGAACTAGAAATTATTATAAGAGAACAAGCTTTACTTAATACTACAAAATCAAGTAAAATTGAAACGATTATTGAAGGTAGTAAAATTGTTGCTTTTAGAAGTTTGGTAAAACAGATTAAAATTGAAGAAAATTTATTAAAATATATCGCAGATATTGTTGTTAATACGCGTTCTAATTCTTATTTGTATTTAGGTGCATCTCCAAGAGCAAGTATAGCAATATTAGCAGCTTCTAAAGCATTTTCTGCTATCGAAGGGCGAGATTTTGTAACTCCAGAAGATATTAAAAGAGCTACAATACCCGTTTTACAACACCGAGTTATTGTAACGCCAGAGAGAGAAATGGAAGGTTTAACAAGTAAACAAATTATAGAGCAAATTATAGAATCTGTAGAGATTCCTAGATAAAAATAATTTTTAAAGACTAATTTAATAGCAGTATATATAATAAGTAAATAGGCAAAAAAACATAGTGAAAAAACTGTATAACACTTTATTTTTAAATAATAGATTTTTCTATTCATTAACAGCAATAGCATTATTGTTTGTTGTAGGTTTCTTTGCTCCTATATTTTTTGAAATTTCAAAAGTGTTCTTATTTATTCTATCTACGCTAACAATTATAGATGTTATTATTCTTTATAAGACAAAAGATGCTATTATAGTTGAACGATTTTTACCAGAAAGATTATCTAATGGAGATGAAAATAAAATTAGCTTAGAATTAAGTAATCGTTTTCCTTTTGTAGCACATTTATCATTAATTGAAGAATTACCATATCAATTCCAAAAAAGAGATTTTTTCTTTAATCAAGTATTGCAGAAAAATGAAGTAAAAACAATTCACTACAACTTAACACCAAAACAAAGAGGTGTTTATCTTTTTGGTCATGTAAATGTTTATGCAAATTCGGGTTTAAAATTAGCAACTAAAAAGTTTGTTTTAGGAACAGAAAAAAAACTAAAATGTTATCCTTCTTTTTTAAAACTAAGAGAATTTAATATTAAAGCTTTTAGTAATACAACAACATCTTACGGAACAAAAAAAGTAAGAAGAATTGGGCATTCTTTAGAGTTTGAACAAATTAAAGAATATGTTTCTGGTGACGATATAAGAACCTTAAATTGGAAAGCAACAGCAAAGCGAAATCAATTAATGGTAAATCAATATATAGAAGAAAAATCACAATCGGTTTATACTATTATTGATAAAGGTAGAGCTATGCAAATGCAGTTTAATGGATTAAGCTTATTAGATTATGCAGTAAATGCTACCTTAGCCATAAGTAACATTATCTTAAAAAAACAAGATAAAGCTGGTATGTTGTCTTTTTCAACAAAATTAGAAGATTTGGTAGTTGCAGAAAGAAGGCACTCTCAGATTAGTCTTATTTCTGAAGCTTTACATAATATAAAAACAGATTTTTCAGAATCAGATTTTAGTACATTATATTCAGTCGTAAAAAGAAAAATTACGCAAAGAAGTTTGTTAATTTTATTTACAAATTTTGAAACCATTGATGGGTTAAATAGACAACTACCCTACTTACGAGCCTTAGCAAAAAATCATTTAGTTTTAGTCGTATTTTTTAAAAACACAGAATTAGAAGTTTTAACAAATGCAAAAGCAGAAAATATACAAGAAGTTTATGATTCAATTATTGCAGAAAAGTTTATGTATGAAAAAAAACACATTGTAAATGAGTTAAAAAAATATGGTATTCAATCAGTATTAACAAAGCCAGAAAATTTAACAGGAGATAGTATAAATAAATATTTGCAGTTAAAATCTAGGGGTATCTTTTAAATTTTTATTATTTTTATAGAAATAATTAATTCCCCCTCTATAATTATGAAATGGTACTTTAAAGTTTTATATCATTATTTCGATTTTTCTGGAAGAGCCAGAAGAAAGGAATTTTGGGTCTTTACATTATTTAATTTATTTGTTCTTTGGATACTTTCTTTATTAGACAGTTACTCGGAAACTGAATATTATTATATTGCATTCTATATATTTATCGCCTTAATTATTATACCTAGCATAACGGTCTTTTTAAGAAGATTACACGATGTTGGTAAAACAGGTTGGAATATACTTTTAATATTAATACCAATTATTGGTTGGCTTTGGTTAATAATGTTGTTATGGTTTGGTGGAGAGCCTAGAGTAAATAAATGGGGTG
The DNA here is from genome assembly GCA_905480405.1 of uncultured Polaribacter sp. Taxonomy (GTDB): domain Bacteria; phylum Bacteroidota; class Bacteroidia; order Flavobacteriales; family Flavobacteriaceae; genus Polaribacter. The sequence goes on from CAJQQH010000149.1 coordinate 6,464, forward strand.
TTTACCCAAAAGGAATTGAAACTGTTGAAAAAAAATAAAAATTAAATTAATGAATTGGTATTTAAAAGTTTTAAATCAATATTTTGATTTTTCTGGTAGAGCAAGAAGAAAAGAATATTGGATGTTTACTCTTTTTAGTTTAATTATCTCTTGGACACTTGCTGTTTTAGATTTAATTTTTGATACGTACATGTTTACTATCGTTTCATCTATTTATTCTTTATTAGTAATCATACCAAGTGTTGCTGTATTAATAAGAAGGCTTCATGATATTGGTAAAAGTGGATGGCATATATTTCTTATTTTTTTACCTTTAATTGGTTGGATTTGGCTACTAGTTTTACTTTGTATGGAAGGAGAAACTAAACCCAATAAATGGGGAGAAAATCCAAAAGGTCTTGGTAATGATCGTATAATTAACCAAATTGGAGTTGAGTAACTCTTTGATTTTTCTTCAAATAAAATAATTTTTTTTTTAATTATATTTTAAGAGTTTCAAACTCCATTAGAATATAAATAAAACTACTTTTGATCTGTGAAAATAAGACAAAAATCAGAAGCAGAATTTATAATTGTTATGGCATCTTTAATGTCATTAGTTGCATTGGCAATAGATGCTTTATTACCGGCTATTGTAGATATAAGTAAGTCAATACATGTAACAGACGCTACAAATAATCAGCTATTTATTACAATGATTTTTTTAGGATTAGGATTTGGGCAACTAATTTCGGGTCCTTTATCAGATAGTTTTGGTAGAAAACCTGTAATTTATTGTGGCTTTATTGTTTTTGCTTTTGCAAGTTTTATTTGTGTTTTTGCAACAAGTTTAGAGATGATGATTGTTGGTAGACTTTTACAGGGTGTAGGTCTTTCTGCACCTAGAACCATTAGTATTGCCATGGTTAGAGATCGTTTTAGTGGTAATTATATGGCTAAAGTAATGTCTTTTATAGTTGTTATCTTCCTTTTAGTTCCGGTAATTGCACCAGCAATAGGTAAGTTAATGTTAGATACTTATGGTTGGAGGTCTATATTTTATAGTCAATTGATTTTTGGTTTTTTTACAATGCTTTGGGTTTGGAAAAGACAACCAGAAACATTAAAAATCGAAAACCGAAAAAAGTTTAAGTTCTCGCTTTTTAGCGATGGAATAAAAGAATTTTTTAAACATAAGGATGCTGTTGTCTTTACTTTTTTTTCTGGTTTAATTACAGGTTCTTTTATTGTTTATTTAAGCGCAAGTCAGCTTATTTTTGAAGAACAATATCATTTAAAAGAAGAGTTTCCTTATATTTTTGCAGCGCTTTCAATTAGTATTGGTTTGGCCACCTTTTTAAATGGAAAATTAGTTGTAAAATTAGGAATGCTTAAATTAATTTCAATTTTTACAGTTTTATTTACTGTAATACCTATTATTTATTTACTATTTTTCTTTGGAGAACAAAATCCTAATATTTCTATTTTATTAATATTTTTTGGTTTGCAATTTTTTTCTATTGGATTTCTTTTTGGAAATACAAGAGCTTTAGCGATGCAACCAATTGGTCATATTGCAGGAGTTGGTGCAGCAATTAATGGTTTTATTTCCACAATTATGGCGGTGCCAATAGCTACTTTTATAGGTAGTTTTATAAATAAAACTGCATTACCTCTTTTTATGGGTTTCTTTATTTGTGGTTTTATTTCTCTATTATTACTTGCTTCTTTAAAATTAAGAAAGAAGAATGCAATTATTAAATTTACTTAAAAATGAACTTAGAAATTATTTTTGAAGACGAATACTTACTTTGTGTACATAAACCTAACAATGTTTTAGTGCATCATGCATTTCATTCTAGAAACGTTGCAGAAGAAGACTCTTTATTACAACTTATAAAAAATGAACTAGGCATAAAGGTGTATCCAATTCATCGGTTAGATAGAAAAACTTCAGGCATTATTTTACTTGCAAAAGAGACTCATTTTGTTTCTAAGTTTCAAGAATTGTTTACAAATAACGAAATTAATAAAACCTATTTTGGTATTGTCCGTGGCTTTTCTCCCGAAACAAAAACTATTGATTCTCCTGTAAAAGGTAGAGATGCAAATGTGCATAAAGAAGCTTTAACACACTTAAAAACATTAGAAAAAGTAACATTAAATATTCCTGTAAAACCATATGATTCCTCTAGGTATAGTTTAGTAGAATTATCACCTAAAACAGGAAGAATGCATCAATTAAGAGTACATTCTAATAAAATTAGTCACCCTTTAATTGGAGATCCTAAGTATGGTGACAAAAATCATAATTTAATGTTTGAAGAAAATTTTGGTTGCACTAACATGTTTCTACATGCGGGAAAACTCGATTTTAAACATCCTTTTACAACGGAAGAATTAACTTTAAAAGCCACTTTTCCTAAAGATTGGGTTACTTTGTTTGATGAGTTTTCTTGGGGTAATCCTTTACTATAAAATAGTAACGATCTTTTTAAAATAATAATTCTGCAAGATTTTAAAATCTTGCAGAATTATTATTGTTCTATTGATTGTGAGTTAAACCCAATAAGTTCTCCATTTTCAAAATTAGGAGAGACTTCAATAGGATTGCAACAAACTTCACAATCTTCTATATAGGTTTGTGCATGAATACTAGCGTCAAATATCATAGAAATTTCTTCCCAACAATACGGGCATTGAAAAAAATGTTCCACTACTCTTCTATTACTTTTAAAACAAGTTTACCTTTTTTATTTCCATTAAATAATCGGTGATAGGTTTCTTCGAAATTTTCGATACCATTATAAATATCTTCTTTAGATTTTAATTTACCTTCTTGCATCCAAATACCCATTTGTTTTGCAGCATTTCCATAATCTTTTGCATAATCCATAACAACCATACCTTGCATTGTAGAACGTGTTACTAATAATGACAAATAATTACTTGGTCCATCTATTTTAGATTTGTTGTTGTATTGAGAGATAGCACCGCAAATAACAACTCTAGCATGCATTCTTAACTTACTTAAAGCAGCATCTAAAATTACACCACCAACATTATCAAAATAAACATCAACTCCTTTAGGGCATTTTTTCTTTAAAGCAGAATAAATATTTTCAGATTTATAATCTATTGCATCATCAAAACCTAATTCGTTAATTATATAATCACATTTTTCTTTTCCGCCAGCTATACCAATAACTGTACATCCTTTAATTTTTGCAATCTGCCCCACAATACTTCCAACAGCTCCTGCAGCTCCTGAAACTAAAACAATATCACCTTCTTTAATTTTACCAACTTCTAAAATTCCAAAATAAGCAGTCATACCAGGCATTCCTAATGTGCCAATATACATTGGCATTGGCGCTAAACGTTCATCTACTTTATACCAACCATCTCCATTTGTAACAGCATATTGTTGCACACCGCCCCAACTTGTAACGCAATCTCCAATTTCAAAATTGGGGTTTCCGTTGTTTTTAATCACTTTTCCAATAGAACCAGATCTCATAACATCATCTATTGCTACTGGTGGAATATAGGATTTTGTATCATTTAACCAACCACGCATTGCAGGGTCTAAAGAAACATAGTGATGTTGAATTAAAATTTCTCCTTCTTCTAATTCAGGAACTGGATTGCTTTCTAATTGCCAAGTATCTGTATCTGGAACACCAGAAGGTCGTTTTTTAAAGATGATTTGTTTATTATTCATTGAATCCTGTTTTTTTTTTCGAGGTTAAATATACTTAATAATTATGTAAATCTTTAATCGCATTAATTAAGTTTGATTTTCCTAAATATTGTTGTTCTAAATCTGATTGAAAAGGGATGGGAGTTTCTAAACTAGCAATACGTTTTACAGGAGCATCTAAAAATTTAAAACAATTTTCTGTAATTAACGCAGAAACATCACTTGCTATACCACCAAATAAAGAATCTTCTTGTACAACAATTACTTTTCCTGTTTTTTTTACAGATTGATAGATAGTTGTTGTGTCTAATGGCTGTAAAGTTCTTAAATCAATAACTTCGGCAGAAATGTGAGACAAGGTTTCTAAAGCTTCTAAAACCCAATGAACAGCTGCTCCATAACTTATAATCGTTAAATGATCTCCATTTTTCAAAAATGCTGCTTTTCCTATTTCTGTGGTAAAATATCCTTCAGAAACTTCTTGATAAACGGATCTGTAAAGACCTTTGTGTTCAAAAAATAATACAGGATTTGGATCTTCTATTGCACTTGCCAATAATCCTTTAGCATCTTGTGGAAAAGCTGGATAAACGACTTTTAAACCTGGTGTTTTTGTAAACCAAGCTTCGTTAGTTTGACTATGAAAAGGACCTGCTCCAACACCAGCCCCACAAGGCATTCTAACAACAATATCTGCTTTTTGCCCCCATCTATAATGAGATTTTGCTAATAAATTTACAATAGGGTTAAAACCAGACGAAACAAAATCTGCAAATTGCATTTCCATAACAGATTTTATACCATTTACAGATAAGCCGTAAGCAGCTGAAACAATTGCAGATTCACAAATTGGTGTGTTTCTAACACGATCTTTACTAAAAGCGTCTACAAAACCATCTGTAATTTTAAAAACACCACCATATTCTGCTATGTCTTGTCCCATTATAACAAGATCTTTATGTTTTTCCATTGATAGTTTTAGTCCATCAGAAATAGCATCTACAAAACGGATTTTATTTTTTTCTGTTGATGGATTAACTGCTTTATAATCGAAATTTTTATAAACATCGTTTAACTCATTTTCTAAATTTGGAATAATTTTTTCTTCATCAAATGCAAGTTTTAAATGTTCATTTATCTCATTTACTATTTCTTCTCTATAAGTAGTGTCTATTTTATTAGTAAGTATTTTTTGTTTTATTAAGTATTCTTTATAATTTTCTAAAGGGTCTTTAGTTGCCCAGTATTCCATTAAGTCTTCCGGAACGTATTTTGTGCCACTAGCTTCTTCATGACCTCGCATTCTAAAGGTTTTAAATTCTAAAAGTATAGGTCTCGGATTTTTGCGAACACTAATTGCTAATTCGTTTACTTTTGTATAAACTTCTAATATATTATTTCCATCAATTATATGGCTTTCCATTCCGTAACCAATTCCTTTATCAGCAATGTCTTTGCAATTAAATTGCTCTGAAGTTGGTGTAGATAATCCATATCCATTATTCTCTACACAAAATAAAACAGGTAAGTTCCAAACAGAAGCTACGTTTAGTGCTTCGTGAAAATCACCTTCACTAGCTCCTCCTTCTCCAGTAAATACAGCGCAAATTTTATGGTTATCTTTTAATTTGTTTGCAAGCGCTATGCCATCTGCAATACCTAATTGAGGTCCAAGATGAGAAATCATGCCTACAATATTAAACTCTTGTGTGCCAAAGTGAAAACTTCTATCCCTACCTTTTGTAAAACCATTCATTTTACCTTGCCATTGTGAGAATAATCTGTACAATGGAATTTCTCTAGTTGTAAATACCCCTAAATTTCTGTGCATAGGTAAAATGTATTCATCTTTTTCTAAAGCAGATGTTACGCCAACAGAAATAGCTTCTTGCCCAATACCAGAAAACCATTTAGATATTTTTCCTTGACGTAATAGAATTAGCATTTTCTCCTCAATTAAACGAGGTTTAAGCATTTTTTTATATAAACTTAGTAAAACTTTATTTTTCAAAGTGTTTTTTAAATTATATTCAATTTTAGTAGTCATAAAATATGTATATCATAATTATAACAAACATAATCATAAAGAATATCATTGCATAAAAAAATCCTCATCATTTCTGATGAGGATTTTTTATATTTCAAATTATACTTTAAATGCTACAATTCTTTAAAAATTGCGTGCATCATTCTCTTCTTATCATTAATACTTTCTTCAAGTGCAATCATAGTTTCTGTTCTGTTAACTCCAGGTATATCATCTATCTGATAAATAATGTCTTTTGCATCATTAGTTCCTTTAGCTCTAACTTTACAGAAAATATTGTATTTACCTGCTGTAACGTAGGCTACAGTTACGTTTGGTATTCTTCTTAAGTTTTCAATTACCGCTTGTGTCATAGAGGTTTTCTCTAGATAAACACCTACATGAGCAATAAAAGAATAGCCCATTTTTTCGTAATTTAAGGTTAAAGTAGAACCTTGAATAATACCCTCATCTTCCATTTTTTTAACACGAACATGTATTGTACCTGCAGAAACTAAAAGCTGTTTTGCAATGTCTGTAAATGGTGTTCTTGCGTTTTCAATTAAGATATCTAAGATTTGGTGATCTATTTCGTCTAGGATAAATTTTTTCATAATATTTGTGTATTATTTGTGTATTATTCAATTTATACTGCAAATTTATGAATTTAATTTAATTAAACAGCAATTAAAGTGAGAAAAATTTAAGGATTTTATCTTTCGAAAACGATTTCGTTGTGTCCATTCTGTAATTTTAAGTCATTTTCTTGTATAATTAGTAATTTGGAAACGAATTGATTATCGATAATTTCATCTTTATATTGGTAAGCTTTGTCATCATCAGAATTTGGATATCTATGAATAACGTCATAAAATATTTTATCATTATTAGGAATCTTAAAATAATCTTCATAAGCTGTAAACTTAGTATTTATAGCAATGTGATAAAGCCCTTGTAATATTGAATAAAAAGTATATTCTCTAGAAATCTCTCTCTGATAATCATTAGGATAATGACCAGATTCTATTAATATAGTGTTGTAGCCTAGTTTTTGAAAGTTATCTCCTGTTGCAGTTGGATAAAATTCATCTGTATATCTTCCTACAAAATTAGGTATTATTTTTTGCAGCATAGAATTCATGGCAACTATTACATTCATAGTTTCCTTTCTACCAACTGTAAGTGCTCTTGTTATTTCTTCTGAAGGTGCTAAAAAAGATATAGTTGCTGGGTTTTTTGTGCCTTCTACTCCAAATATTGTTCTCTGATCATGCAAATTAAAGCAAAACTGTGGATCAAATTCCTCTAAAAGATTCCTTAATAGATTACTTTCTTTAGCAACTCTATCAACAGCATCTCTATTTAAGTCTATATTATTAGCGTTAACTCTTGTGTAAGCTTGAGAGCCATCAGGATTTAACATTGGTACAAAAACCAAAGTACATTCTTTTAAAATGGTTTTAAATTCTTTTTCATTTGCATTAGAAAAACAATTAAACAGATCAAAAAGTGCTTTTGTACCTGTACTTTCATTTCCATGCATTTGAGACCAAAGTAGTATTTTCTTTTTACCAGAACCTATCTTAAGTTTATAAATGGGTCTTTGTTGTTCAGAAAATCCAAGTTGATCTATTTCGAAAGCTCCTTCGTGTTTTTTAAATAAGTCTTCAATATCTTTAAAGGTAATCCATTTACCAGATAGACTTGTTTCTTTTTGATTTTCAAAAAATTGCTTTAATAATTCTGATGATAAAATATCCACGTTTCTTATGTATTAAAAAACAAATTTACGTCATAGAAAATAAGCATCCAATTAAAATGTTACAATTGTAAATCACTGCATTGTTACAAATGTAAATAATTGAGATTGAAGTTTTAGTTACTTTTGTAAACTTAAAAGTGTTTTAATGAATTCTAATGGTAGTAATAATTTACTCAACAAGTAAGTATAAATTGTTTTGTAATTAAAGTATTGATAATTAGTTCTTTATGGTGATTATGTGAAGCTATTGTTTATGTATTTTTTACATGTGTTTTATATTGTAAATAAATTATTTTGCTGTTCTAAAAGTTTAATTTACATTTGTAATACAACATATATTTACAATGATAAACAACTTAGAATTTACAACTCGTATAAGAAACATAATGGATTTTCATCAATTATCGGCTTCATTATTCGCAGATAAAATAGGTGTACAACGATCAAGTATTTCACATATTCTTTCAGGAAGAAACAAACCTAGTTTAGATTTTGTTTTAAAAATTACAAGTGTTTTTGACGATGTAGATATCCATTGGTTGTTAAATGGAAAAGGATCTTTTCCTAAAAGCATTTCAAATAGCACTCCCTCTTCTACTCCATCATCTTTAGATTCGGCTTTAGGTGAAGGGAAAAAGATTCAAAGAATAGTCGTTTTTTATGCAGATGGAACTTTTGATGAATTTCAGAAATAAAAAATATAAATTTACTTTTGCCTTTTAGTTTACATAAATTAGGAAATCTAAATCAACTAAATAATCTTACAAAAATTGAATAGAATTGAAATTAGAACCGTAAATGTTGTTCAATACTTACAACCTTTAAGGGAAGGTGGCTCTTTACCTGCAATTGTTAAAGCAGATGATGGTTTTTTATATGTGATAAAATTTAGAGGAGCAGGTCAGGGAAAGAAAGCACTAATATCTGAGTTTATTGGAGGTGAACTTGCAAGAGCAATGGGTTTGAATATTCCTGAATTAGTTTTTATGAACTTAGATGATTCCTTTAGCAAAACTGAACCCGATGAAGAAATACAGGATTTATTAAAATTTAGTGTGGGTTTAAATTTAGGGTTACATTTTTTATCTAGCGCAATTACCTATGATCCATTGGTTTCTGTTGTAGATGCTCTTACGGCATCTAAAGTGGTTATTTTAGATAGTTTGATAAGTAACATTGATAGAACGGTAAAAAACACAAATTTACTGAACTGGAATAACGAGTTGTGGATTATTGATAATGGAGCAAGTTTTTATTTTCATCATAATTGGCAAACTTGGGAGAATCATTTAGCAAGAACATTTCCTTTAATTAAAGATCATGTTTTGTTACCAAAAGCTTCAGTTTTACAAGAAGCTAAAAAAGAAATAACAATACGAATCAATAAAAATGTAATTACAGAAATTGTAAACAATATTCCAGAAGATTGGTTACTAAGCGAGGGCGATTTTCTATCTCCAAATGAAATGAGAGCTGCATATACGACGTTTTTATGCACAAATATTTCTATGATTGATAAACTTGTAAAAGAAGCTGAAGATGCAAGATAGAGTTACATATGAATACGCAATTATTAGATTTGTACCTAAAGTTGAACGTGAAGAGTTTTTTAATGTCGGTGTTATTTTGTTTTCTAAACGTAAAAAATATTTGGGAATAAAATATCATATCTGCACAAGTAAGCTAAAAGTATTTGCTCCAGAAATAGAAATACAACTTTTAAAGGATTATTTAAATGCGTGGAAATTAATTTGTGAAGGTAATGTTGCTGGTGGTAAAATTGGTGAATTTGAAATTTCTGATCGTTTTAGATGGTTAGCAGCTTGTAAGAGTACAATTATACAGAGTTCTAAAACGCATTCTGGTTTATGCGAAAATCCGGAAAAAGAATTACAAGCTATTTTTGATAAAAGCGTTTTGTAAAATCATATAGAATAAATTTCTTAGCTTTAAACCTTAATTATAAATTGTTTTTTTTTGAAATTAGATATTTGGGAGAAAACAAGTTTAGCCCATATTGAAATGACATCCTTTTTACTATTATTTGGAGTGAATTTTCTTTTTAATAACTTATATCGAGAATATTAGAAAAAAGATAAAATGTAAAGCAGGAAATAACCTCAAAAAAAATTATACTTTTAAATAATTAGCAATCAAATTATTTTTCAGTGTTTTTCTTGGTACATTAAAATTAAAATAGTCTTCTAAAGGAATCTCAAAACCTTTGTAGTTTAAATAATTATTTAATGCAATATTTAAGCCTTCGCTAAATAAATGATGTTCTGCCCCTGTTGGATCTTCATGATACAAATCGTTTTCTGCAAAGCCTTTAAATTCTGGGCCAATAATGTTAATTTGAAATTCATCTGGATTTTTACCAACTGGACTATGGCTTGTACAAGCAAATTGATGCCAAAATGCAGATTGAATACAATTATTCTGGAATAATTGACGTACTACTTCTAAAGAATCAATAGTTTCTTGCTCTGTTTCTGTGGGGAAACCAAACATTAAATAAGCGTGTACCATAATATTTTCATTCGAAAAAGCTTTGGTAACTCTTGCAACTTGACCAATATCTACTCCTTTTTTCATTTTTTCTAACAACCTATCCGATGCTACTTCCAAACCACCAGTTACAGCAATACAACCAGATTTAGATAATAATGAACATAATTCTGGTGTAAATGTTTTTTCGAAACGAATGTTTGTCCACCAAGTTATATATACTTTACGCTCTAAAAGTTTGTTTGCTAATGCTCTTAACATTTTTGGAGGTGCAGCTTCATCAACAAAATGAAAACCTGTAATACCAGTTTCTGAAATTATTTTTTCAATTTTATTAACTAAATCGTCTGCAGTTGTATTTTGATAATTACCAATATAATCTAATGTAACATCGCAAAAAGAGCACTTTTTCCAATAACATCCATGAGAAATAGTGAGTTTATTCCATTTTCCATCAGACCACATTCTGTGCATTGGATTCATCACATCTAAAAAAGATAAATATTTTTCAGTTGGCAAGCCAATATAACTTGGCGCAGGTAAATTTTTATGATGAAAAATTGTATTTGGTATTTTATCCTGATAAATTACATTATTATTTTTACTGATATAAGTTCTTTCTAGTGACTCCTCACCTATTTTTCCATCTAAAAACTCTGTAATTCTTAGTAAAGGCCCCTCGCCATCATCTAAGGTTATGAAATCTACAAAATCAAAAATTCGTGGATCAGATAATCGTCTTAATTCTGTGTTGCAATAACCACCACCAAAACCAATTTTAATGTTTGGGTAGTTTTGTTTTATAAACTGAGCACATCTTAAAGCAGAAAAAAGATTTCCAGGAAAAGGAATTGTAAAACAAATTAAATCGAAACTATCTTGTTGTAATTTCTCATCCAACAAGTACAGCATTTCATCTTCAATCAAAGTAGTTTCAAACTGCAAACATTCGTCTAACTCATCAAAACTAGAAGCTGCTCTTGCAATTTGTTCTGCATAACGTGTAAACGAGAAAAACTCATCAACATTTGTATTTATAAAATCGCCTAATTCTTCTACAAATAAGGTTGCAATATGTTTTGCTTTATCTAAAATTCCTAATTTACCAAATTCTGTAGTTAAATCGTTTTCTAATTTTATACGTCTATGACCATGAGGTAAATAATCTTTGTGCACTATTTGATACGCTGCAGTTACTTCTTGCACACGTAAGTAATTCATAACAGAATCTACTTTATTTATATATTCTTCCTGATGTTTCCAAACCAAAGGCAGCTCTTTATTACCAAGCATTTCTGCTTGTTTAAAAATTGCTTCTATAAATTCTTTGGTAAATACAGCTGTAAACAACTCGATACTTAAATCCATTTGAGTTGTTTGTACATTTTTAGAATCTAAAAATCCTTTTATATACGCAGTTGCAGGGTATGCCGTATTTAATTGTGTAAAAGGTGGTGTTATTAAAAGTGTGTTTATAGACATCTATATATATGTAAAGTGTAAAGGTACTATCTCATTATTGAATACTCCTTAAATTTTTGTTTGGTTTTTTTAAATTACTAAATAGCACAAAACTTATAAAGTTATTCCAAATAAAAAACCGCCAAAAGGCGGTTATTTATTATTTATAATTGATTGTAAATTTATTCGAAATCACAATCTTTACCTAAATACTCAAATTTAGCTAATTCTTCAATTAAACCATTATTAACGTTTCCGAAAACATCATAGGCTATTTTACCTAATGGTAAATGAACTGGTGCTTCTTCTAATTGTGCTAATTTATATATTGCATCTGCTGCTTTAGCTGGGTTTCCTGGTTGGTTACCACTTAATCCTTGTAGCCCTCTAATTCTTTCGCCTACAGTACTCTCGTAGTCTTCAATTTTGGTATTATCATAAGCTGCAGAACTTCCTGCCCATTCTGTTCTAAATGGTCCTGGCTCTACATTTGTTACCTTAATATTTAAAGGTTTTAATTCTGCTGCTAAAGCCTCACCAATTCCTTCTAATGCAAATTTAGATCCGTTATAAATTCCTAATCCTTGAGAACCAACACGACCTGCAATAGAAGTTATGTTAATAATATGGCCAGAGCGCTGTTTACGCATTTGAGGTAAAATCTCTCTAATTGTAGTTAATACACCAAAAACATTTACTTCAAATTGCCTTCTTACTTCTTCGTCAGAAATTTCTTCTACACTTCCCATAATACCGTATCCAGCATTATTTACAACAACATCTATTTTACCAAATTGATCAAAAATAGTTTTTACACCATCAATAATCATTTGTGTAGAAGCAACATCTATAAGTACACCAAAAGAATTTCCTGGACTTTCATTATTAAATGCTTCTACTTGAGCTTGTTTTCTAAAAGTACCAACCACAATTTCTCCTTGCGACAATACCTCCTTAGCCAATTGCTTCCCTAATCCTGATGAAACACCAGTAATAAACCATACTTTTTTTTCTGTACTCATTTTTATTTTGTTAAATCTTCTAAAAGAAGTTAAATATATTTTTTTGCAAAATTACTAAAACTTATCGTTATTGCTGCATTTAGAAGATTTTAAATCAGAATAATAAAATTAATGTTTTTTTTAAGCAAAAAAAGAGCAAACAATGCTAATAATAGTAATGTATACTACTCTATTTGAATGTCTTTAGTGGTAAACTAAAATTTTTAATGCGCAAAAAAATTAATAATTAATTAGAATAGTAATTATTAAAGTAATTTTGCCATGGCAGTTTTTATAATTTCAATATTTTTTTCTTTGTTAGATTGTTCTGCTTTCTTTTGATCTTGTATCATATTTCTCATTAAATTGATAACTACTTTATCAAAATTAAAACCTTTAAATTGATTTCCTTTTACAACCATATCATCTACAGTATTCTGAATAGCTTCTGTATTGTTACTATTAGAAATTCGTTTAAAAGCTTTTTGAAATAATACTTTGGTAGTATCATCACCTGTTAGAAACATACCAGAAACTACACTTTTAGCTATAAAAGGTAGTTCTAAATCGTCATTTTCTTCAATAAAAATTCTAGTTAATGGTGCTGCTAGTATTTTTCTTACTTCATCTGGTAATTCTTTAGATTTTGCAACAGCTGCAACTTTATCTACATAATATAAAGATACTAATGCTTTACCTAAAACTGAATAAGATTTACTTTGTAGGCCTTTTTCAAAAATAGGTTTTAATTCTGGATCTGTTAATTTACCTAAAGTATTTATTGCTTCTGCTTGTACCAACGTTTTAACATCTGTATTTGCAATTGCCATAATCTTTCTAATTGCATCTTTTTTAGAAAACTTATTAATTAAATCTATTTTTTGTAATGCTAAAATTCTAATTTTATACGAAGGATCATCTAATGCATCTACAACAGCATTAAAGGCTACTTTATCTGCTTGTTTAGTTGCTATTTCTATAAATGCTTCTCTTCTATGCGTGTAATTGTCTGCATTTTTTAATTGATAAATATAATCACTTAAAACCTTATTTTCATTAATTTCACAAATCAACGATCCGTCTGCATTAACTTGAATTAAAGTTGGTTGTTTTGAATATGGAAAAGTAAAAGAAGCATCATTAGCATCTACAAAAACATGATGTCTTGTTCTTTTTCCTTTATCAAAAATATCAATTGCAAAAGGAAACTTAAACGTGTTGCCTTGTAACTGCACTATATTTACGGTTACTGTTTTTCTTAACGTATTATAATCATAAGATATTTCTATATTTGGATGACCTCCTTGAAAATACCATTGATTAAAAAACCAGTTTAAATCCTTTCCGGTTAATTTTTCGAAAGTTAAACGTAAATGATCTACTTCTGCAGCTTGGTATTTATAAGTGGTTAAATATTGCTTCAATCCTAAGAAAAAAGCCTCATCACCTAAATACGTACGTAACATATGTAAGATTGCGCCACCTTTATTATAACTAACTAAATCGAACATATTCTCTTTGTCTTCATAATTATAACGTACTAAATGCTTGCTTTCATTCTCACCATTTAAATAAGCCTCTACTTCATGGTGTAAATGCATTTCTGCATCTACTTTTCCGTATTTATATTCTCTCCATAAATACTCACTATAATTAGCAAACGATTCATTTAAAGTTAAATTAGACCAGCTTTCTGTAGTTACTAAATTACCAAACCAATGATGAAAAATCTCGTGAGCAATTGTATTTTCTTGTTTGTTCTCGTCTATTAATTGCCCTGGTTTTTGATATGCTTGTTCTCCATGAATTACTGCAGTAGTATTTTCCATGGCACCAGATACATAATCTCTACCAACTATTTGACTATATTTATTCCAAGGATACTCAACTCCTAATTTATCTGCGAAAAAGCCAATCATTTCTGGTGTTAAACCAAAAATATCTTTTGCGTAAGGTGCATATTCCTTTTCTACATAATAGTTAACAGGAATATTTTTATAAGAATCTTTTATAATTTCATATTCCCCTATTCCCATAAAAAACAAATAAGGAGCATGTTTTTTATCTAGTTTCCAATAATCTGTTCTGTTATTTCCATTTTTAGTTTTACTTATTAACTCTCCATTAGAAAGAGTAACAAATTTATTAGGCACTGTAATATAAATTTCTTCTGATGTTTTTTGATTTGGAGCATCAATTGTAGGAAACCAACAACTACTCGCTTCTGTTTCTCCTTGTGTCCAAATTTGGGTAGGTTTGTTTTTATCAGAACCGTTAGCATTTATAAAATACAAACCTTTTGCACTTGTAATTGCTACACTTCCTTTTTGGTAAACTTTTTCAGGCTGCGCTGTATATTTTATATAAATAGTAAACTCTTCTTCTTTTTTATATGTTTTAGGTAACTCTATAATTAGTTTAAGTTTATCGTCATATTTATAATTTAAAGTGTTGTTATTTATAGATACCTCATGAATTAACATTGCTTTGGCATCTAAAGTTATTGTTTTTGAACTATAGAAATGAGGTTTTGCTGTTACCCAAGCTTCACCATTCATTGTTTTATTATTAAAATTAAAATCTACTCTTAACTTTGTATGTACTAAATCATGAATTTTTTCTCTTTCTGCCTGATAGGTTGCATTTTGAGCTGCACTTAAAAGATTCATCAATAAAAAACAAAACACTACTATTTTCTTAAACTTCATAAATATTAATTACTTCTAATACCAAAAATACTAAATATGATGTTAGAAGCTGTGTTAATGAGCAGTTAAAAATAATTAACGTCTATATTAAAAATATAAAAACCTATAATTTCATTAGAAACTATAGGTTTTAAATTTAATGGAATTTAAATTTTATTTTCCTTGAAAAATACCGCTAAAACCTTTTAAATTATCAGCGTCCATTTTTACACTATTCAACATATCAATTACTTTTGCAGGATTCATGTTCTCGCCTAATAATCTAGCAATTCCTACTCCTGCTTCTTTGCTATATCCAAAAGCAATTACTTCATCTACAGAATCTGTATCTCCTGTATAATATACTTTTACATTCATCCCTTTTGCTTTCATAGTCATAAGGTTTTTATAATCAGCATTATCAGCAAATATATTTTTTAATTTAGCTTTTTCTGTTTCATAAGCAGCAGAATTGTCTGCTGTTTTTGGTAAAAAAGCAATGTTAATTTTCTTAATACTTTTAATAGTTTCTTTTATATCATCAGAAACATCTGCTTTTGCACTTAAAACAGAACTTACGGGTAAGTCTCCTGTATAGAAACCTTCTTTTCCGCTAGTATCTACTAAATAACTCTGTAAAGATTTTTCGTTTTTACAAGAACTTGCAAAAAGCACTAAAAATACTAGAGAGCATATGGTTGTTAATTTTCTCATTATTTGTGTTTTAATGATAAAAAGTCAGGTTTATTGTAAACCTGACTTTTTAATCTTGGTTGATTTACTTGTTCTCTTTCACTATTTTATCTGTAAATTCAGACATTTTATTAATGTCTATATTACCTGTTAAAGACATTACCATAGCTTCAGACATTCCTTTAGTTTGTTTGTCAATACCTTTTACAAACATTAATACTTCGCTAACGTAATTTTTATTTTTAGTTGCTTTAACATAAATTTTAATACGAGAGTCTTCTTGCTTAATACGCATTAATTGAGTTAATTTCGATTTTTTTATTGATGAATTTACCAATTTCTCCATTTTAGATGCAATATCTAAATTGCTAGTAGAAAACATTTTAAACTCATTTAAATCGTTAATCATTTCAAAAGCTTGCATAACTTCATTTTCTTTTACATCGGCGTTTTGGGGCTTAAACTTATTTAACAATTCAAAAGCGTCTTTGGTTACGATAACCATATCTACTCCGTCCATATCTTCTAAGTTATCAAAGATTGATTGTGCGCTTGTTAACATTGGTGCTAATATAAACGCTATTAATACTATTATTTTTTTCATAATTTCTGTGTTTACTTGGTTTTAATAAAATTTTACTTGGTTTTATTTTAATACTTTATTTGCTTTGTTTTGATATTTATACAAAGTTGCTACTGCTTGTTCTCCTTTTTTAAGGTTAGTAGATAATATTTTTAATCCATTACTTACTTGTGCATAAATTTCTTCGGCTTGTTTCCTTTGTTTGTATGTGTCATATTGATTTTTACCAATAAATACACTAAACAAAAGCATTACAGATGCTGCTACAGACAACCATTTAAAGTTTCTTCTTTTAGATTTTTTAGGCTCTAACTGAATGGTTTTTGTGTAGGTTTCATCTTTAGTAGCTACAAAATAATTAAACATATACGCATACTCTTGTAAGTGTGGTGCAACAGAACCTTCTGTAAAATAGTTTTTTAAGGCTGTTTCTTCTTGCAAAGTAGTTTCTGCGTCTAAGTATTTTTCTACTAATTTTTCTATGTTAGCTAACTCCATAGTTGTGTTTTTTAATTAATTCTTCTCTTATTGTTTTTCTTGCTCTAGATAATGCCACCCTAACTGCTGTTGGTTTCATGTCAACCATTTTACAGATTTCTTCAAAATCATATTGTTCAATATCTCTTAACTGAATAATAATTTTTTGCTGTTCTGGTAATTTCTCAATCAATTGGTGTACTTGGTTTACACTGTCTCGATGTTCCATCTTTTTATCTAAAGAGGTTTCTTTCTCTTTATAATTACTATGAACTAATGTTAAATTACTTGCTTGTTTACTTTTTAAACGATCATAACAATAATTTTTAGTCATTGTCATAGCAAATGCTTCTACATTTTTATAATCAGCAATTTTCTCTTTACTTCGCCATAATTTAAAGTATAATTCTTGTGTAGCATCTTCAGCTTCTTCTGTAGAAACTAAAAGTCTTTTCGCTAACCTGAAGACTTTGTCTTTAAACGGTAAAACAACTTTTAAAAAGTCTGATTGATTCATTTTCTTTATTTGTTTTTCTGATATTTTATTATCTGTTTTATCAGGTTTACATTATTACGACGATACATAATTTGTTTTGTTACATCAAAACGTAAATAAATACTAAATAAGTTTAAATTGCGTTAAATTTAAAACACAATTCTAAATAATATGAAGTTTCGTACATTCTATAAAATATTTTTAATTCTGATAATATCTACAACTATTATTGGTTGTACAACTAAGTCTGAAGATATTCCTGTAGATATAGAAGTTAATGATTTTGTTTGGAAAGGTTTAAACGCCTATTATTTATGGCAAAGTGCTATACCTGATTTAGCAGACCTACGTTTTAATAACCAAACTGAATTAAATAGT
This sequence comes from uncultured Polaribacter sp., assembly GCA_905480405.1. Taxonomy (GTDB): domain Bacteria; phylum Bacteroidota; class Bacteroidia; order Flavobacteriales; family Flavobacteriaceae; genus Polaribacter. Next base: position 24,218 of record CAJQQH010000149.1, read on the forward strand.
TATTTGTACGGTTTTGCTACGCCAGAAGTTTTATTTGAAGATTTATTAAATAGACCAACAGATCGTTTTTCTATAATTTTTGATGATTATATTACTTTAGAAAACTCTAAACAAGGTATAACTTTAAATAATGGTATGGAGTTTGGCCTGGTAAAAAATGCTGATAATTCTGGTAATATTTTTGGTTATGTTAAATACGTAATTCCTAATTCTGATGCCGCAACAAAGGGAATTGTAAGAGGTTTACTTTTTAATATGGTAGATGGTAATCAATTAGACCTTAATAATTATATTAATTTATTATTTGGAGACAATACTTCATATACCGTTGGTTTTGCAGATTATAATAATGGAAACCCAACAACCAATGGAAATAGCGAAACTTTAGAAAAAACAGAAATTCAAGAGAATTCAATTGGTATTTCTAAAGTAATAACAGATGGCACTCAAAAAATTGGGTATTTAATGTATAATCAATTTTCATCTACATTTGATGGAGATTTAAATACAGCATTCTTAAATTTTAAGTCTAATAATATTAATGATTTAATAATAGATTTACGCTATAATAGTGGTGGTTCTGTAAAATCTGCAACTTATTTAGGAAGTATGGTTACTGGCCAATTTACAGATCAATTATACTCTAAAGAATCTTGGAACGAAAAAGTACAAGCTAATTTTAGTGCAAGTGCATTTATCAATAATTTTACTGATCAAATTTCTAACACAGATAGTAGCGGAAACATTGTTTTAAACGAAGCTATAAATAGTTTAGGTTTAACACGTGTATATTTTATTGTAACAAACAACACAGCATCTGCTTCTGAACTTGTTATTAACTCTTTAAGTTCATATATAGATGTAAAGTTGGTTGGTACAAGAACTACAGGTAAACAAGTTGGTTCTATTACATTATATGATTCTGAAAATTATAGAAGAACAGGCTCTAATTTAAACCAAAACCATACTTATGCTTTACAGCCGTTGGTTTTAGAAATATTTAATAATGATAATAAAAATGAACCAGATGGTTTTTTACCAGGAACTACATTACCTGGTATTGAGTTAGAGGAAGATTATAATAATTTAGGAGTTCTAGGAGAACGTACAGATCCTTTATTAGATAGAACTCTAGTATATATATCTACAGGATCAAAAACGAATTCTAAAATTAGAAATGTTAATAAATTAGAAGAAATTTACAATTCAAAATTAGCAAAACCTACAAAAGATAATATGTATGTTGAGCTAAAATAATAAGTTTTTTTTATAGGTTTAAGTTTTCTACATTATCAATACCTTCTTCTATTTCTTGATCCGTTAAAACATCAGGTCTAAATTCGCTCATAAGTTCTTCTCGTTTAGATTTTGCATATTTAAAACCAGATTTCCACCATTTACGCATTAGCTTTTGGTCGAAAACTAATGAGTTAGTGGTTAAAACAGTAGGTGTATAATATAAATTAAGTTTTACCTTTTTATTATTTGCGGCTAATTTACCAATTGTAATATTATGTCTTTCTACATGGGTTAACATAAAATCAAACACATCAAAAAGTAATGCAAAAGGATTTTTAGAAGGTACTTTATTAGTCTGTGTAACTTCTGTCTCTAAAATTATAGCATCAATTTCTGTTGCACCTCTTAAAATAGCTTCTCTAATTGGTACTAAAGAACCAAAACCACCGTCTGCATACTGACAATGATTTTTCTCTAACAAACTCATAAAAGGTATATAGTTACAAGATCCCCAAATCCAATCACAAAAATCCTCGTAAGTACAATCATTACTAGATTTATATTCAATTTGGTTTGCCGTTAAATTAGAAACAGTAACAACAACTTCTTTGTTACTCTCTCTAATTTTGTTATACATTTCTCTAGTAATATTATTTTTAATTAAACTTCGTAAGTTTTTACTCTCTCCAAAAGTTTTTCTTCCTAAAATAATATTCCAAAGTGTATTAAAATGATTTATGCTTACTACTTTTTCTCCTGCAATCTTTTTTATATTAAACGGGTTGTTACTAAAAATTGTTTCTTGGTTAACGTTTGTATATAAAACCTTTAAATCATCTAACATGCTTAGTGCTAAATGAGAAACCATTAAACTACCAGTAGAAGTACCAATAAACAAATCATATTCCCTATTTTCTTTTTTCATTAAATACTGTGCAACACCACCTGCAAATGCCCCTTTACTACCGCCGCCAGAAATTACTAATGCTTTTTTCATTATCTATGAATGATTTGTTTAATTTAGTCGCATAAAAATATGAAAAAATGAAAAGAATATCAGTACTAATTTTTGCTTTCCTTCTAATTAATTCCTGTAACAAGGAATATAAGCCTAGAAAAATAGCATCTATAGAGGTTTCAAAATTTAAAATTAATAATTCGAGTATAAGAGCAATTGTAGCCATAGATGCTAATATTGTATACTATGCTGGCTCAAAAGGAGATTTTGGATACACAAAAGATGCCGGAAAATCTTGGAATACAGAGCAAATTACTTATCAAGACTCCATAAATCCTCAATTTAGGAGTTTAGCCAAAAATGGAGATGATTTTTTTGCACTCTCTATAGCTAATCCTGCATTATTGTATAAAATTTCAGAAGATAAAACGGAGTTAGTATACTCAGAAAATAATAAATTAGTTTTTTATGATTCTCTTAAATTTTTTGAGGATGGATTGCATGGTATTGCTGTTGGTGATCCTACAGAAGATTGTCCTTCTATAATATTAACTTTTGATGGAGGAAAATCTTGGGGTAAAATAGAATGTTCTTCTTTGCCAAAATTTGATGATGGTGAAGCTTTTTTTGCTGCGAGTAATACGAACATAAAAACAATTGGTAGTACAGTTTGGATTGCTTCTGGAGGAAATAAAGCTCGTATTTTAAAATCTGATGATTTTGGAAAAACTTGGCAAACTTTTAATACTCCAGTTATTCAAGGAAATGGACCACAAGGTATATATTCTATCGATTTTTTTGATAAAAATAATGGAATTGCAATTGGTGGAGATTATTCTAAACCAAAAGAAAATAAAGCTAACAAGGCAATAACAAAAGATGGTGGAAAAACTTGGACTTTAGTTTCAGACAACCAAAACCCTAGTTATAAAAGTTGTTTACAATATGTTCCAAATACACAAGGTAAAGAAGTTTTTGCAGTTGGAATAACTGGTATTTCGTTTTCTAATGATAGTGGTTATACGTGGAAAGAGGTTTCTAAAGATCCTTATTTTGCAATTCAATTTGTTGATAAAAATACTGCTTGGTTAAGTGGGCATCAGAAAATAGGAAAATTGGTTTTAAATTAATTTAGTAAGACCTTTATACTTTACAAATAGTTTTTTATGATAATTATCTCTTCGTATCCAGCAAAATTTGTTACAAATTATGCGTATTGCATTTTTCTGGCTTCACTCCTATTTTTTTCTTGTAACAAATCCGAAATAAAAAAAGACTTTAATTGTATTAAAACAGAATTTAATAACCTTGAAAACGTAACAGATGTTAGAGATTTATTTTCTATTGAGTTGCCAAAAGATTGGAAAATTAATTTATATGAAGACGAAACACAATCTTCTATTTTTGCTGCAGATACAACAAAACAATTAACAGAAACTGTTTTACTAGATGTTACTTTTATTAAGAATGAAATAAATTTTGACGAAGCTTTTTTACTGAATCAAGAACAAGAAAACTTAGTTAATAATTTAATAAAAATAAAATCAAAGAAAGTAACTATTTTAAATAAACCATCATTATATATTATTTACAAAGGAAAAAAAGGCACGTTTAATTATCAAACTTGCCATACTTTTATAAAAATAAATGAAGATAATTTCATCTTTGCAAAAACCGAAGTTTATGGAGATTCCCTTGTAAACTTCCGGTTTTGTAAAGCAATTCAATTAATAGAAAATATTAAGATAAATCAATAAAGATGATTGATAAACAGCATATTATAAACCGTTTTGTAGAATATATAACTATAGATACTGAGTCGGACCCTAATAATTCTGCTTTTCCAAGTACAGATAAACAATGGAATCTAGCTAAGGTGTTAGAAAAGGAACTTAATAAAATAGGTTTACAAGATGTTGAGTTAGATGACAACTGTTATATTATGGCAACTTTGCCAAGTAATTTAGATTATGAAGTACCAACAATTGGTTTTGTTGCACACATAGATACTAGTCCTGATTTTACAGGAAAAGATGTTAAACCTCAAATTATTGATAATTATGATGGAAAAGACATTATTTTAAATGCGGAAAAAAACATAGTTCTTTCTCCTGATTATTTTGATGATTTATTACAATATAAAGGGCAAACTATTATAACTACAGATGGTACAACACTTTTAGGCGCAGATGATAAAGCGGGTGTAACAGAAATTGTAACCGCAATGGAGTATTTAGTTCAGCATCCAGAAATTAAACACGGTAAAATTAGAATTTGTTTTACGCCAGACGAAGAAGTTGGTAAAGGAGCACATTTATTTGATGTAGAAAAGTTTGGTGCAAAATGGGCTTATACAATGGATGGAAGTCAAATTGGGGAATTAGAATATGAAAATTTTAATGCTGCAAGTGCAAAAATTACAATTACTGGTAAAATTGTACATCCAGGTTATGCTAAAGGGAAAATGATAAACTCTATCTTAATTGCAAATGAGTTTATAGCCTTGGTTCCTGCACAAGAAGTTCCAGAAAAAACAACAGGTTACGAAGGTTTTTTTCATTTACATGATATAAAAGGAAATGTTGAAGAAACTGTTTTAGAATATATTATAAGAGATCATGATTTCGATTTATTTGAACAAAGAAAATACTTAATGCAAAAGATTGCTTATGATTTTAATGAGCGCTTACAACAAGATTTAATTAAGGTAGAAATTAAAAATCAATACTTTAATATGAAGGAAAAAGTAACGCCTGTTATGTATATTGTAAATATTGTAGAAGAAGTAATGAATGATATTGGTATTACACCATTAATTAAACCAATTAGAGGTGGTACAGATGGCTCTCAGTTATCATTTAAAGGTTTGCCTTGTCCAAATATTTTTGCAGGAGGACATAACTTTCATGGACGTTTTGAGTATGTTCCTGTAGAGTCTATGATAAAAGCAACAGAAGTTATTGTAGGAATTGCTAAAAAAGTTTCTGAAAAATATAAATAAAAAACTCCAGGAATTTATTCCTGGAGTAAATAATTATATTAAAACTTTTTTCAATAAAATCCCTACTTTCTAGATCAAAAAGCAATATGGTGCAATTTTAATTAAATTTAATTAAACAGAAAAACGAAACAAGTATTTAGGGTATTAACACCCTAAAACAACTCAGGATTTTTCCCTTTCACATTTTTGTAGTACGCATAAAAGAATTCAAAATCTTTTTCCTTGTTATTTGTTGTATAATAAGGTTCAGATATTTTTATCTTTTTATTTTCGAAATCTAAGGTTGCCATTACAATTGGTACATTAGCACCTTTTGCTATATAATAAAAACCTGTTTTCCATTTATCTACTTTTTTACGAGTTCCTTCTGGAGATAAACCAAGTCTAAATTCTTCTTTAGTTTTAAAAATATCTACAATAGCATCTACCAAATTATTATTTTTGCTTCTATCTACTGGTGTGCCTCCTAAACCTCTAAAAAAAAAACCAAAAGGACCTTTAAAAAGAGAGTTTTTACCAATAAAATTAACCATAGTTCCAGAAGCCATTCTAGATAAAATAGCAATAGGAAAATCTAACCAACTTGTGTGTGGTGCAGCAATAACAACATATTTTTTAATATCTTGAGGGAAATCGCTTTCCATTTTCCATCCTAAAATTGTGTACAATATAAATCTTGCAAATCCTTTCATTGTCTGTTTTAAAAGTGATAAATTTAAGGACTTAATTTGATATGATGAACGATTTAATTATTTACTTCATAATAATACTGTTTTTTAGCTTTATAGGATTTTTTTTAGGTAAAATTTTAACCAAATTAAAATTTGAAAAAGAAAAAGGAATCTCTGAAAAAGAAAAATCGGTTTTAGAATTTGAAATTTCTAAACTAAAAGAAACACTTAAAAACACTGAAATTACAATAGATGATTTACAAGGTGAATTGAGGTACATTCAAAAAGAAAAAGAAAACCTAATTTCTGACAAAATACGTCTAGAAACTGAGTTCAAAAATGTTACAGAAAAACTAGAAAATAACAAAAACGAAGTAGAAAAACTGCAAGAAAAATTTACAAATAATTTTGAAGTTCTTGCAAACAAAATACTTGAAGAAAAATCGACAAAATTTACACAACAAAACAAAGAGAGTTTAAAAATAATTTTAAATCCACTACAAGAAAAAATAAAAGTTTTTGAAGATAAAGTAGATAAAACCCATAAAGAAAGTATTGATTATCATGCTGCTTTACGTCAGCAAATTTTAGGGTTAAAAGAGATGAATTTACAAATGAGCAAAGAAACAATTAACCTTACAAAAGCCTTAAAAGGTGATAGTAAAACGCAAGGAAATTGGGGTGAGTTAGTTTTAGAACGTGTTTTAGAAAAGTCTGGTTTAGAGAAAGATAGAGAGTATTATGTGCAGCAAAGCTTTATTAGTGATGATGGTAAAAGAATCTTACCAGATGTTGTTATTTATTTGCCAGATAATAAGAAAATGATTGTAGATTCTAAAGTTTCTTTAACCGCATATGAACAGTTTGTTAATGAAGATAACGAAACTTTAAAAGAGCAATTTCTAAAAGAACATGTTAACTCTCTAAAACGACATGTAGAGCAATTATCAGCAAAAAAGTATGAAGATATTTATAAGATAGCATCACCAGATTTTGTTTTACTTTTTGTTCCTATAGAACCAGCTTTTGCCGTAGCAATTAACTCTGATAATCATTTATACAACAAAGCTTTTGAAAGGAATATTGTAATTGTTACCCCTTCTACTCTTTTGGCAACTTTACGTACTATAGATTCTATGTGGAACAACGAGAAACAGCAAAAAAATGCAATTGAAATAGCAAGACAAGCTGGTGCTTTATATGATAAGTTTCAAGGTTTATTAAGTGATTTGATAAATATAGGAAAACGAATTGATGACAGTAAAAAAGAATACTCTAGTGCTATGAACAAACTATTTGATGGCAGAGGAAATTTAATTACTTCGGTAGAAAAATTAAAGAAAATGGGTGCAAAAGCAAAAAAAGCCATTCCAGAAAACCTTATTGATCGCGCTAAAGAA
>CAJQQH010000150.1 GCA_905480405.1 uncultured Polaribacter sp.
TTCATTCTAAAAAAAACAGAAATACTTTTATTGATTTAAACTTATACATAGAGGAAGATGTTATTAAATCTTTATATGAGAGTTTAAGGAGCATTGATTCTATTGAAGAAATCACCAAAATTGCAGATCAACATTTAAGAAATTACTACAAAGATTGGAGTGTATTACTACCCTCTGTAGAAGTAGTACAATACATTTTAAATAAAAAAGGAATGTTGCCTGTAAAAGAATTGTCAGAAATTTTTCCTTATTCAGAGCGTTCATTAGAAAGGATGTTTCACAGAGAAGTAGGTGCAAGTCCTTATCGATTTATTTGTTTGGTGCGTTTTAATTATATCATTAGAGAATTGCAAAAAAACGAACACGAATCTTTAACATTACTTATAGAGCAATACAATTATTACGATCAATCTCATTTCGAGAAAGACTTCCAGAAATTTTTAGGACAAAGTATCAAGGAATATAAAAATGACAACAATCCGCTTTTAACAAACGGATTGTCTAGAGCTTATCTAAAAGATTAAATATTATAACTAATATCAAAATATTATAATTATGAAAAAACGCTTACTTTTAAGTATCTTACTTTTAGTTTCATTTTTAGTAAATGCACAAACATTTACTTTAAATGATTTAGCTTACAATATCACTTCTTCAACTACTGTTAGAATTGATAACTACACAGGAGTTGGTGGAAGTGTTATAATACAATCTAGCGTTATTTATAATGGTAATACTTATACTGTAAATAGTATATATGCAGATGCTTTTGAAAATAAAAACCTAACATCAGTTATAATACCCAGTTCTGTAACGTCTATTGGAAGTGATGCTTTTCGAGATAATCAATTGACAAATATTATGATACCAAATTCTGTAATATCTATTGGTAGCTCTGCTTTTCGAGATAATCTATTAACAAATGTTACAATACCAAATTCTGTAACATCAATGGGATTATCTACTTTTCGTTCTAACTTGCTTACAAGTTTTAGTATGTCAACTTCAATGAATACAATCCCAGGTTATACATTTGCTTATAATAAATTTACAACAGTAACAATTCCCAATTTTATAAATATTATAGATTTTGATGCTTTTAGAAGTAATTTACTAACTAATGTTACTTTCTCTAATTCTGTAACGTCTATTGGAAAAACTGCTTTTCGAGATAATCAAATAACCTCTATCAATCTTCCTAATTCAGCACATACGATAGTGGAGTATGCTTTTATGGATAATCAAATAACGAGTATTATCATACCAAATTATCCTGTTACTATAGGTGCATATGCTTTTCTTAATAATTCAATTTCTAATATCGTTTCAAAATCTAAAAACCCAACAATTATAAGTAGTAATTCTTTTGCTAAAGGTGCAATAGATTTAATAATACCAATTGGAAGTTCCTCTAATTATATAAATGCTAATTGGATTGGTTTTAAATCTGTTACAGAAGCAGATTTAACACCTCCAACGTTTGAAAACAGTAAACCAGCAACAACTTCAATAACCCAAACAGGTTTCACTTTAGAAACAGATATAGATGAAGCTGGAACTATTTATTATATAGTAGTTCCAGATGGAGCAACTGCCCCAACTTCTGCAGATGTAAAAGCTGGTACAGGGTCAGGAGGTTCTGGTCAAATTGCTACTGGAAATGCAGCAGTTACTACAGGTGGTTTTACAAATAATTTTACCATTACAGGTTTAACACTAAATACAGCTTACGACGTTTATGTAGTAGCAGAAGATGATGAAAGTACACCTAATATTCAGACTAGTGTAACTAAAGTAGATGTAACAACTTTACCAAATCTAACACGCTATGTAAAAACAACTGCCACAGGTACAGCAGATGGTAGCTCTTGGGCAAATGCAAGTGATGATATACAAGCTATGATAAATTCATCTTTAAGCGGAGATAAAATATTTGTAAATAAAGGAACCTATAAACCAACTTTAAAAGCAGCTTTAACCCAAGCTGGTGGAGGTGCTACTACAGATAGAGATAAAGCCTTTGTTTTAAAAAGTGGGGTTGAATTGTATGGTGGTTTTGATGAAGCAAATGGTATTGTTAGTTTAAGTGATTCTAGAATTTTTAACAATGCTGGCTCTATTTTAAGTGGAGATTTAGGTGTAGCAAATGATAATACAGATAATGTCTACCATGTATTAATTTCTGTAAATGATGCAACAACTACAGTACTAAACGGTTTTACTGTTTCTGGAGGTAATGCCAATGGAACTGGTGGTATTGATGTAGAAAGTAGAACTACTACTAGAGCTTTTGGAGCAGGTATTTATATTAATAACCAATCAAAGCTTACCATTATAAATACCTTTTTTACAGGCAATGAATCCACAACATCTGGTGGCGCAATGTTTATAAATGGAGCTTCTACACCAGTTATTACCAATACTGTTTTTAATGATAATTCTTCTCAAGACGGTGGTGCTATTCATTCTAGAAGTAATTCTACACCAACCTTTATAAATTCTACCTTCGTAAAAAATTCTGCTAGTGGATTTGGAGGTGCGATTTACAATCTATCAAATTTAACACTTTACAATTGTATATTTTGGGACAATACAAAAGCAGGTGATAAAACAGTTTCAGGTGCAGATATTATAGACTTTTCATCTACATCATCTGTAAATGTAGCCAATAACTTAACACAAGTATTTGGTACAAATGGTGTAGATAATAATATTGTTGGTTTTAATCCTGGATTTGTTGATGAAGCCAATGGAGATTTTAGATTATTTTCTAATTCACCAGCAATAGATGCTGGAGATAACAGTAAAATACCAGCAGGTGTAACTAAAGATGCTTCTGGTATTGCTAGAATTTTAAATGGTATTGTAAATTTAGGGGCATTTGAAAGTGATGTATTATTACCAGTAGTAACCAATGTTACCGCTACAAATACAGACGCAAATTACAACGCAACAGATGTAATTGCAATAACGGTAACTTTTAATACAGCAGTAGATGTAACAGGTACACCACAACTTACTTTAGAAACAGGTACAACAGACCAAACGATAGATTATACTTCTGGTTCTGGCACAAATGTATTAACCTTTACCTATACAGTACAAGCTGGTGATAAAACTACAGATTTAGATTATGTAGCAAACAACTCTTTTAGCTTAAATGGTGGTAGTATTGCAGATGGCGCTAATACCAATGCAGTTTTAACGTTACCAACACCTGGTGCTACAAATTCTCTAGGAGCAAACAAAGCCATAACTATTGGAGATGTTTTTGCCCCAACCTTCGAAAACAGTACACCATCCATTTCAGCAATACAACAAACAGAGTTTAGACTCTCTTTTGATATTGACGAAGCAGGTAAAGTACATTATGTTTTAGTGGCAGATGGTGCAACAGCACCAACTATTGCAGAAATTAAAGTAGGAACAGCAAGTGGAGGAGGAACACCAATTAAAGGAAGCAATGCAACCATTACTACTACACCTTTTGTAGATAATTTTAGCGTTTCTGGTTTAACACCAAATACTGCTTATAATTTATATGTGGTTGCAGAAGATGATGAAACAAACCCAAATACACAAGCAACAGTAACAAAATTAAATATAACCACACCTGGTTTACAACAATGGTACAAAGCCAATGATGGTTTGGTAAAAAACGGGTCTAATGAAGTTACTGCTTGGACAGATCAATCTACTTTTGCTACAGCAGCAACAGTTAATGGAACACCAACACAAACTAACTTAATTAATTTTAACCCTGCTGTTACTTTTGATAGTTCTGCTGCGGTTGCCCAGTATTTTGATATCGATTTAAGTGGTATAGAAAATAGCGATTATAATTTAATTGTAGTTTCTAAAAGAACAAGCGGTAAAACTGGCAATCATGTTTTAGGAACAGGGCCAGCAGGTGCAAATAAAGGACTTCATTTTGGGTATGTTAATAATCAAAATCTACAACTGGCGCATTTTCAAAATGATTTGAATATTAATATAAGTAAACGTTTTGACGCTCCAGAAATTTCACCAGTAATATTGCATGGTAGTTTAGATATTACTTCTGGAAGAAAAATTTCTGAATTAAAAAGAGGTGTTTCAGCCGGAGGAACAGATGCTACTATAGGAACTTTAACAGGTTTTACAAATGGTTATATGGGTATTGGTTTTAATTCCTCAAATCGTTTTGAAGGCGATATTGCTGAAGTAATTGTGTACAACTCAACATTAACAGATGTAGAAGTTGATAAAATTCACTCTTATTTGGCAATTAAATACGGTTTAACATTAGATCGAAAAAATTATATTGCTAGCGATGGTAGTACTGTACTTTGGGACGCTACAGCAAATAGCAGTTATTATAATGATATTACCATCATAGCAAAAGATAATGGTAACGATTTAGAACAACCAAAATCTAAAAGTGAACATGCAGATGCAATCTTAACCTTAGAAAAAACGGGCGGAATTACAACAGATATGAATGCAATTGCTGTAGGTAACAATGATATAGCTCATGCTTTTACAGTAACAAATTCTCCAACTGGTTTAGAAACATCAAACAGAGTCTGGAAAATGCAAAAAACAGGTGCATTAGATAATATAGATATAAGCGTAGATATTTCTGTAAATACAGGTGTTTTAGCAGATTATCAATTATTGGTAGATGCTACAGATAGCGATTTTTCGACTGGTGCAACCACTTATAATGCTACAAATATTTCTGGGAATACCATTACTTTTGGTAACATTTCTACTACAAATAACGCCTATTTTACCATTGCACAAAAAGCGCTTGAGATTACAACATTATTACCTGCAGACAACGCTACAGGTGTTATTCCAAATAATAATTTTGAAGTTACATTCAATAAAAATATTGTAAAAGGCACAGGAAACATTACCATAAATGATGCTAATGGCGTTTTAGAAACCATTACTGTTACAGATGTAACCGTAAACGGCGGAATTGTTACAATTACACCAACAATAGCTTTGGCATACAATAAGAGTTATTTTGTACAAATAGATGCAACCGCATTTAAAGACGTAGCAGATAATAACTTTGTAGGTATTGCAGATAACACAACGTGGAACTTTACAACGCAAACCAATATTGCACCAACATTTACAAGTACAGCAATTACAAGTGTAAATGAAAATGTTGCCTACAATTATAATGTTACAACTTCAGATAATGAAGGAGATTTTCTTAAAGTTACAGCAACAACAAAACCAAATTGGTTGTCTTTAAATACAGTTGCAATTACAAGTACTTTTGCTGGAAATGGTAATTTAGGAAATGTAAACAGTACTATTGGAGGTGATGGTTCTGAAGTAGAATTTGAATCGCCAACTGGCATTGCAATCGATGCAAATGGTAATTTTTATGTTACAGATGATAAATCAATTCGTAAAATAACACCAGCAGGTGTTGTAACTACTTTTACAGGTTTAAGTAACAGTGGTAGTGCAGATGGTCCTCTAGCAACTGCGTCTTTTGATGATTTACAAGATATTCATATTTTAGAAAATGGAGATATGTATCTAATAGACGACCATAAAATTCGTAAAATATCTGGCGGTATGGTATCTACTTTAGCAGGTTCTACACAGGGTTTTGCAGATGGTACAGGAACTGCAGCTCAGTTTAATGCACCAAAAGGTTTGGTTGTAGATGCTTTAGGAAATGTATTTGTGGCAGACAGACAAAACTATAGAATTCGTAAAATTACACCTGCTGGGGTTGTAACTACTTTTGCAGGAAATGGTAATTCAGATCCTTTAGATGGTACAGGCGTTTTAGCAGAGTTTGATAGTCCAGTAGATATTATTTTAGATACAGATGGAAATTTAATTGTTACTGAAAATTCCTCAATACGTAAAATTACTCCCGCAGGTGTTGTAACTACGATTGCTGGTTTTGGTGCTAATATTACTAATAGTATTAGCCTTAATGAACCTGAAGGCATTATTTTAGATAATCATGGAAATTTCTATATTACAGATACTTATGGCCATAGAATACTTAAAATGTCTTCTACAGGAGTACTTAGTGAAATTACTACAACCACTACTGCTGGTTTTGCAGAAGGAGATGAAACCCAAGCGCAGTTTAACCGCCCTTCTAGTTTAGCAATAGGTAATGATGGTAATTTATATGTTACAGATAAATTTAACAGACGTATTCGTAAATTAGTTTTAAGTTCTAAACTAGTAGGTACTCCAACAGCATCAGATGTTGGTAATCATAATGTAGTTTTAGAAGCCAATGATGGTAAAGGAGGCATAACTCAACAAAGTTTTACAATTGCTGTAAACGATATAACTGCACCAACAGTTTCTATTTTATTGCCATTAGATGATGCAACAGGAGTTTCTGTTTCAGATAATTTAAAGTTAACATTTAATGAAACTGTTGTAAAAGGTACAGGAGCTATTAAAATTTATGATGCTTCAGATGATGCTTTAGTAGAAACCATAGCAGTAACTGGCACTAACGTTGTTATTTCTGGTTCAGAAGCTACAATAACTTCTTCAACTTTATTAAAGAGTAAAAATTATTATGTGCAAATAGATGCAAATGCATTTAAAGACCCTTCAGATAATTTTTATACAGGTATTTCAGACAAATTAACTTGGAGTTTTGCCACAGAATTAAAAGTGAATCCAACCATGATTTTTGCAGATTTTTCTAAAACGTATGGTGATGCAGATTTTAATTTAAATGCTACTTCCAATTCAACTGGATCAATTTCTTACAGCATTGTTTCTGGAGGAACAGGAACCGCAACTTTATCAGGTACTAATAATAGTGATGTTACTTTAGGGAATATAGGTACAGTTCAAATACAAGCAACTCAATTAGCAAATGCAGATTATTTTAGCAGTTCTAAAATAATTACCTTAACCATCACCCAAAAAGCAATCACGATAACTGCAGATACAAAAAGTAAAGTTTATGGAGATTTAGACCCAAGTTTAACATATACTGTTGCACCAAGTTTAGTTGGAAGTGATGTTTTAACAGGAATTTTATCAAGAACAGTAGGTGAAGATGTTGGCAATTATGCAATTGGATCAACATTAGCAAAC
>CAJQQH010000151.1 GCA_905480405.1 uncultured Polaribacter sp.
TTTATAACACTGATGGTAATGTAGTTTTATTGCAACCTTCTAAGACTGTAAAAAATAGCGAGCAGGTTTCTTAACTTTTAGGATTATTTAAAATTACTAAAGCTCCAATAACTCCAGGAATCCACCCACAAAGAGTTAACAAAAAAATAATAAAGAAAGAACCACAACCTTTATCTATAACGGAAAGTGGCGGAAAAATAATGGCAAATAAAACTCTAAAAAAACTCATCTATATATTTAGTTGGTTACATATATTAGACGTTTAAGTTGTTGTTTTGTTACAAAAACAAATTTCCTTTATATTTTTTAAATATTATTTATTAAAAATAACTCTAAATATTATTCTTTTTAAGTACATTAATTTTAAATTATCTAGTAAGGAAGACACTAATATTAATCTACTAGAAAACACTAATTGGAAAGTAATATCTGGTGGAGTGGTTATCGCTAATGACCATGATCCAATAGCTTAAAAGTGATCTTATTAATGTCATGTTTAATAATACCACAGGCACCAAAATTTCTAATTAAATAATCAAAGTGTTACAAATTCTGATATTTTTTTTTATTAAATGAACTTCCTTCTTGTCTTTCCCCTTCAGATAACCTATTACCAAATGCAAGTCATTTAGTTGGAAATTGGGATATTGAATTAAGCTTCGATAATGTATTACAATCAGAAGTAAACGGCCAAGTAACTGAATATAACAGCAAGTTCAGACTAACAACCTACAACTTTAAATACTCTTTTAATAGAGGCTAAAAATGGGACAGATATATTTAAATTTTTAGAAAAAAATCAATACTGACGGTAAATTTGTAGGTATATACGGAGATAATAGCGTTAATTTAAATGATGATTTATTAGGCAATTTTATAGCAATTAAAAATTAATAATAAACTTTTACAAATAAAAAAACCAAGCATGTGCTTGGTTTTTTTTATTTAAATTGAATTTAGTTTGTGTTATTTACATCTTATCTCCAAAGAAAACAGCATTCATTAACAACTTATTTGTACCAAACCAAAAAGCTCTAAAATTTGTGTTATCGGTAAAAACTACAACTCTACCTTTGCCAAAACGTTGTACTTTAAAAGGAACTGTATTTTTAATCACTTTTGAATTCTCCTTAGAAATATACCCACTTAATAATGGGTTCGAAGTATACTGAATTGGATTGTTATAACTATTTTTATCGGCTTTTATAAATAGTGTAGAATTTCTAAACAAGGCTATTTTATCGTTTTTATATCCAAAATTTATAGGATGAGACCTATCTAAATCAGCTTCAAAAATAGCGCCACCAATATATTGTGCTCCAAACTGCAAAGATTTATTTTCGAAAGACACGCTTTTTATCGAATCTATTGTAGCCTTTTCAAACTGTAGATTAATCATTTTATTACTTGCTAACCATTTTGCTGTGTTTTTATAGCCTACCAAAATACCACCATTTTTAACCCAAGTCTTTAATTTATCAATAGCTGCCTTTTCTATCCTACTACTCGGTATTACAATGTGCGTGTATTTATGAAGATCTATTCTTGTAAAATAACTCATATCTAAACGTGTTATATTCATATCGAAACGTTGGTCAAACAAATGCCAAATTTCTCCAGAATCATTACCAGCAATTCCGTTACCAACTAACATGGCTACTTTTGGTTTTGTTATAGGTTTAAAATTATTAGACCCTAAATCAATTCCGTCGTTTAAACCTGTATTTACAGCCGCAATTTTTAAATTACTTTCTTCTGCAATTTTTTGTAAGAATTGATATAATTCTGAAGCATCTAATTTTTGATTTTGCACAGGAATAAAAACAGTTCCGTATTCATAAGAAGTACCACCGTTTTTAAAATTTTTCATCGAAACTTTTGCTCTTATTCCTTTTTGTAAAATTGTATTTAAGGCTTTAGGTGCGTAATATTCATTCCAAGGCATTAAATAACCATAATCACTTTTAAAAGAAACATTACCAGCGTTCATTTTTAATTCTGTAATCTCATTTCCAGTTTTAGAAAGTGAAATATTTTCAGCATAATCAACACCAAAAGCATGATTAAAAGTCCAAGCAGAAACATCATAAAACAAGCTATCTTTAAATGTTTTTCTAACATCAAACATCGCTTTTACTAGACGTTGATTCTTTTGATTCATAGGAACCACATAACTGTATCCTTTTTTAAAATTTTTACCATTTGATGCAAAATCATTTTTTACTTCATGAATTTTTACTTTATGTCGTATTAATACTTCTGCCAAATGGAAACTTTTTGCAGCATCTTTTTCATCACCAAAAACAATTGCTTTTTTAGCTCCAGTATTTCTAGACTCTTTATAAAAATTTTGTTGGTATTTTAAAATTTTTACACGCATCTTTTTTGCTGCTTCTAAAGTTGATAAAGCTGCTGTAAATTGATTTCTAATTGTAAACGGAAAAGTTAAAATCCCGTTAGTAGTTTCTTGTGCATGCCCTCTAGAACTAGCTTGTTCAAACAAAATTCCAATACTTCCATTAATGTCTGGAAATGTAGAACCTTTACCATAATAAAAATCATCAAAACTTTCTTCTGAGTAATATAAAGATCCAATTTTATCTAAAGCCTTTGCGTGATACGTTGCAATTTCTTTCGTTAATTCTTGATTCATTTGTGGTGTCAAAGGGTTTGTTCTACTTGGAATTCCAGGTTGAAAAAAGAAACTAGAATTAGAACCCATTTCATGATGATCTGTTAAAATATTTGGTAACCATTTATGAAAACTTGCAATGCGTGCTTTACTTTCTGGCAACTGAACGGGCAACCAATCTCTATTCATATCAAACTGATAATGGTTGGTTCTACCTCTTGGCCAAATCTCTGTATATTCTCTATCGTTAGGATCTGGGTTAATGTTTTTACTCTTATTTGTATTTGCCCAATAAGCAAAACGTTGCAATCCATCAGGATTAAAAGAAGGATCAAAAAGAATAATTGTATTATTTAATAAATCATCAATTCCCTGTGCAGCAGCTAAATAATAAGCTACAGCCAAAGCTGCATTAGAACCACTAGGCTCATTACCATGAATAGAAAAACCTTGGTAAACAACTATTGGGTTATTAGCAACATCAACTGTATTATTATTAGTTGCATCTATATGTTTTTGCTGAATACTTTTTATATTTTGATGATTTTTTGGCGATGTTATTGTTAACAATAAGAGTGGTCTTCCTTCATAAGTAGCACCTCTATTTTCTATTGAAATTCTATCTGAAGAAGCTGCCAAAACTTTCATATATTCTACTAGTTTATCATGTGTAATGTGCCACTCGCCTACTTCGTGCCCAATTACAGATTTTGGTGTTGGTATGTTTTTATTATACGTTACATTATTTGGCAAGTAATATGATAAATCAACTTTTTGTGCAGAAATAGAAAAGGTTACAAATAAGAAAAGTAGTAGTATTTTTTTCATCGAAAATAATAGTTTGATTATCTAACAAATATAGGAATTCAAAAAAACAACTAAAATTTAAATTTTAGAAAATCACTTCTTATACCTTCAATTTATTTTTTTTACAATTACAAAACCATTTAAAAAATAAATTTTATGCGAAAATTTAACTAAAAAAGTAAATTAAATTTAAAAAAAACAATGATAAAAAATTATACTATTATAATTACTTTTTGTCAATTTCACTCCTTAAAAAATTAAATTTGTAGCTATTTTTTTTTCTATTTTTGAGATATAATCTTATTAAAATAAAAAAAAATGAAAAAAAAATTACTTTTCTTATTCAGCTTTATACTAACAGTAACTTGCTACTCTCAAAGTATTTTGTTAGTTGTAGACAACAATACTGATGATACCGAAAACACAACATTTACAAACGCTTTATCTCAAACAACTTATTCTAGTTCTGTAACGGTTTACAATACTGTTGATCAAGGAGAAGCACCTTCTTTAGCATTTATTTCTTCTTACGATTTAGTAATTTGGTATTGTGGTGATGATTCTAGTATAAATTTCTGGGATGATGGAAAAACAGGTTTAACGCAATTAAAAACCTATTTAAAAGATGATGGGAAATTATGGCTAATTGGAAAAGACATAATCTATAACTTCTATACAGCACCTTATAATTTTACTACAGATGACTTCTTATACAATTATGTTGGTTTAAGCTCTTACAATATGCAATCTTACGTAGATGATGGCAACACAGGTGCACCACAAATTGATAAAACATCAGAATTATCTAACGATTTCCCTAGTTCTATATCTTGGGTTTTTGATACAATTTATTATATTGATGGTGTAGATGTAAGAGACGGCGGTAAAGAATTATATACCATGGGACCATCTTCGTATACGAGTGCTGGAGAAGTTACAATGACTCACTTTAAAAATGATGATACAAATGTTATAGCATCAT
Organism: uncultured Polaribacter sp.; assembly: GCA_905480405.1. GTDB lineage: Bacteria > Bacteroidota > Bacteroidia > Flavobacteriales > Flavobacteriaceae > Polaribacter. Next base: position 4,422 of record CAJQQH010000151.1, read on the forward strand.
TTTTTAATCCAGCTGAAATAGATATTAGCTCTGGCGGACCATCAGGTAAAAATGCTGCAGTTAATGACTTGGTAGATTTAATTCAGGCAACAACAGATGCTCTAATTAACAATACATTAAATATTGAAAGTAATAATATTAACCAACAAACAAGTTTTAAAATTCTACCAAACCCTATTGAAAATGATTTTAATATTTTATTAAGCAATGATAAATTGTTAAATAAAAACTTTAACATCTTCTCTATTACAGGAAAAAAGGTTTTTCAAGGTAAATTAAACAATTTACAAACAAGCACTAATTTAGAAAGCTTATCTAAAGGAATTTACTTCTTAGAAATTGATGGTTTTACAAAAAAGATAGTTAAATTATAATTTTAAAAGATCACCTTTAATTTTTTTTTAAAGATGTTCTTTTAAAACTAGATAGTCTCCTAAAAACATTTGAAAATAATAATTATTTTATTTTCAAATGTTTTTTTTTGATTTTTTTTATACCTTATTTTCAGTAATTCAATCCATTTTTTATCAATTCAGCAAAAATTAACAAACTCCTTACCTATTTTCTTTTAATGGTATTTTTATACTGATATTTGTTTATTAGATAAATTACTTTTTTGATGATAGACAATACTACTTTAGAGATTTTAAATAATTCACTTTCTGGTGATGTTCTTTTTGATAATTTACATAAAACTTTGTATGCAACAGATGCTTCTGTGTATAAAAAAATTCCTTTAGCAGTTGCATTTCCTAAGGATGAAAAAGACATTATTAAGTTAATTGAATTTGCTACAAAAAACAACATTACTTTAATACCAAGAACTGCAGGAACTTCTTTAGCAGGACAATGTGTAGGAGATGGTATTGTAGTAGATGTATCTAAACATTTTACTAGTATTATTTCTTTTGATGAACAAGCAAAAACCATAACATTACAACCAGGTATTGTTAGAGATTCTTTAAACGTTTTTCTTAAGCCTTATGGTTTATTTTTTGGTCCTAATACATCAACATCTAATAGATGTATGATTGGTGGTATGGTTGGGAATAATTCATCTGGAAGTACTTCTATTAAATACGGTGTAACTAGAGATAAAGTTTTAAGTATTGATGCTATTTTAAGTGATGGAAGCACTGCTATTTTCAATGAAATTTCATCAGAAGACTTTATCAAAAAAACAAAAGAGAATACTCAAGAAGGAAAAATCTATAAAGCAATTTTTGAAGAGTTATCTTCTGTAGATAATCAACAAGAAATTAAAAATGAATTTCCAAAGAAAACCATTCATAGAAGATGTACAGGTTATGCAGTTGATGAGTTTTTAACTTCTGATTTATTTGGAGGAACTTCTCCAAACATAAATGTTGCAAAATTATTATCTGGTAGTGAAGGTACTTTGGCTTTTTCAACATCAATAACTTTGCAATTAGATAATGTTGCTCCAAAAGAAAGCATTATGGTTTGTACTCATTTTAAGAGTATAAACGAAAGTTTAAAAGCGACTGTAATAGCCATGAATCACAATTTATATAATTGTGAATTAATGGATAAAACAATATTAGACTGTACTAAAAACCATCCCGATTTAGCAAAAAACAGATTCTTTTTACAAGGAGATCCAGAAGCGGTTTTAATGTTAGAAGTTTCTGCAAATACTATTGAAGAAACAGAAATTTTAGCAGATAAATTAATAGAAGATTTAGAAAAAAACAACTTTGGGTATCATCATCCTAAAGTATATGGATCTGATATCGCAAAAGTGCATTATTTGCGTATAGCTGGTTTAGGTGCTTTGGCAAATATTGTTGGCGATAAAAAAGCAGTTGCGTGTATAGAAGATACTGCTGTTGCTTTAGAAGATTTACCTAATTATATTGAAGAGTTTACCAAAATAATGGATAAATATCAGCAAAACGCTGTCTATTATGCTCATGCAGGAGCTGGGGAATTACATTTACGTCCTATTTTAAACATCAAGAAAAAAGAAGATGTTGTTTTATTTAGAAAAATCACAACTGAAACGGCAGAACTAGTTAAGAAATATAAAGGTTCTTTTTCTGGAGAACATGGAGATGGAATTGTACGTGCAGAGTTTATTCCGTTAATGATTGGTGATAAAAATTATCAGCTATTAAGACGAATAAAAAAGGCATTTGACCCCAACAATGTTTTTAACCAAGGAAAAATTACGGATGCTTTTGCTATGGATGAAAGCCTACGTTACGAAATAGATAGAGAAGAACCAATAATTAAAACGTTGCAAGATTTCTCTAAAGATGAAGGTATTTTAAAACTTGCAGAAAAATGTAATGGTTCTGGAGATTGTAGAAAACCTGTTGAAGCTGGTGGAACTTTGTGCCCTAGTTATAGAGCTACAAAAGACGAAAAAGACACAACAAGAGCAAGAGCAAATACTTTGCGAGATGTTTTAACCAATAATACAGCTGTAAACAAATTTGATTCTAAAGAACTAAAAAAGGTTTTAGACCTATGTTTAAGCTGTAAAGCTTGTGCAACAGAATGCCCAAGTAATGTAGATATTGCTAGTATGAAAGCAGAGTTTCTATACCAATATCAAGAAACAAATGGCTATTCTTTTAGAAGTAAAATGTTTGCCAATAACGTTAAATACAACAAATTAGGAAGTAAATTCCCTGCAATTACAAACTTTTTTACTAACACAACAATTGCTAAAAAAGTACTTGGTGTTGCTGTTGAACGTTCTGTACCTAAATTAGCAAATCAAACTTTAGATAATTGGTTAAAGAAACATCAACCAAAATCATCTAAAAAAGTGGTGTATTTATTTAATGATGAGTTTACAAATTATTACGATACAGAAATAGGTAAAGATGCAGTTATCCTATTAGAAAAATTAGGCTATGAGGTTAAGAATATAAATCACGAAGAAAGTGGTAGAAGTCATATTTCTAAAGGTTTTTTAAGAGAAGCAAAAGAAATTTGCAATAAGAATGTAACTACTTTTAAAGATATAATTACTGATAAAACTCCTCTAATTGGGGTTGAGCCTTCTGCTATTTTAACTTTTAGAGACGAATATTTAAGGTTAGCAGATGACAAAACATCCGCAGAAAAAATTGCAAAAAATAGTTTTACTTTCGAAGAGTTTTTAGCAAAAGAAATTAAAAAAGAAAATATTGATAAAGGTCTTTTTACAACAGAAAAAAAGACTTTAAAAATTCATGGGCATTGTCATCAAAAAGCATTGACTGGTACATTTTCTAGTTTTGAGATGTTAAATTTGCCAGAAAATTATACTGTAACAATTATGAATACTGGTTGTTGTGGAATGGCTGGTTCTTTTGGTTATGAAAAAGAACACTATAAAGTTTCTATGCAAGTTGGTGAAGACACGTTGTTTCCAAAAGTTAGAAACTGTAGTGAAGACACTATAATTGCTGCTGCAGGAACAAGTTGTAGGCATCAAATTTTTGACGGAACAAAAAGAATTGCAAAACATCCAATTACCATTTTAAAAGAAGCGTTAAAATAAAGTATGTATTGGGTAAAAGTATGTAATACATTAATAATTGTTTTTGTACTTTTAAAGCTCAAATTATAAAACTTTGATGCGTCAAAAAAAAATCTCCTCGATGTTTGCTTTAATCATTGCGGGGGAAGCCATTTTTCTATTACCTTTTATTTTAATGCGTGTTTTTAAACCTGTAATTAGAGAAGCCTTTTTAATTTCTGATGCTCAAATAGGAGAAGCACAAGCTTTATATGGTATAACTGCAGTAATTTCTTACTTTTTTGGCGGTTTTATTGCTGATAAATGGGAAGCTAGAAAACTACTATCAATATCATTATTTTTAACCGCAATTGGTGGTTTTTGGATGACTTTGATTCCATCTATCTTTACACTTAAAATTTTATATGCTTTCTGGGGAGTCTCTACCATTTTATTGTTTTGGGCATCTTTAATTAAAGCAACAAGACAATGGGGAAATAAAAATAACCAAGGTTTATCCTTTGGTTTATTAGATGGCGGAAGAGGTTTTTTTGCAGCAACAATTGCCTTATCTGGTGCTGCAATTTTAACATTCTTTTTTCCTGATAAAGGCATTGAAATTACTTTTGAGAATAAAGTACAAACGTTGCAATATATTATAGGCAGTATTACTTGTATCGTTTTCTTAATTTCATTTTTAACTTGGTATGTTTTACCTAAAGAAGAAATAAAAACGAATACAGAAAAAGAGTTTCAATTCAATTTTAAACAGGCTTTTTCTTTAATGAAACAAGGAAAAGTAATTTTCCATTCATTAATTATTTTTTGTGCTTATTGTGCTTATAAACTAACAGGTGTTTATGGCACTTATGCAAGAGATGTTTGGAAATACTCTTTAGAAGAAGCCACTTATTTTGCAGTTTCAATACAATATATAAGACCTTTTGCAGCCATCTTTATAGGCTGGATTGCAGATAAATTTATGCCTTCTAAATTATTAATTCCAAGTTTTGCAATTTTACTGGTTATAACAATCATTTTTGGTTTTGGTTTTTTAGAAAATCAACCTATATTTTTATCTTTTACAGCATTTCTATTAATTGCTTTTGGTACATATTCTTTAAGAGGCTTGTATTTTGCAATTATTGAAGAAACAAAAACACCAATTCAATTAACTGGTACTTTAGTAGGTATTATATCTGTAGTTGGTTTTACTCCAGATATATTTATGTCTTTATTTACTGGTTATATGTTAGGAGAAAACCCTACAATAATAGAATATCAACATTTATTTACAACATTTACAATTATACCTATAGTTGGTTTATTAGCAGCTCTAGGTTTTAGAAAAAGCATATCTAAATTATGAGCAAAAAAGGAAAATACATAGCTGATGAAGGTCGTTATGATAAAATGAAATACAGAAGAACAGGAAATAGTGGACTACTTTTACCTGAACTTTCTTTAGGATTATGGCATAATTTTGGAGATAACGATAGTTTTAAAAACGCTAGAAACTTATTAAAATGCGCATTCGATAACGGAATAACACATTTTGATTTAGCTAATAACTATGGTCCTTTACCTGGTGCTGCAGAATCTAACTTTGGTAAAATCTTAAAAAAAGACTTTAAAAACTATAGAGACGAGTTAATAATTTCTTCTAAAGCAGGTTTCGGAATGTGGCCTGGACCTTATGGTGATAATGGATCTAAAAAATATTTAATTTCTAGCTTAGATCAAAGTTTAAAAAGAATGAATTTGGATTATGTAGATATTTTTTATCATCATAGACCTGACCCAAACACACCTTTAGAAGAAACAATGGGTACTTTAGACTTAATAGTTAGACAAGGTAAAGCGCTATATGTAGGTTTATCTAATTACCAACCTAAAGAGGCCGAAAAAGCATTTAAACTTTTAAAAAAACTAGGAACACCTTGTTTAATCCATCAACCAAGATATAGTTTATTTGATCGTTGGGTAGAAGATGGGTTATTAAACGTATTAGAAAACTCTGGTGTTGGAGCCATCTGTTTTTCTCCTTTAGCACAAGGTATGTTAACAGATAAATATTTAAACGGATTACCTAAAGATTCTAGAGCTGTGAAAGACAGCCCCTTTTTAAACTCAAATCAAGTTTTAGAAATGCTTCCAAAAATTAATGCTTTAAACGAGATTGCTAAAAACAGAAATCAGAACTTAGCACAAATGGCTATTTCTTGGATTTTAAAAGATGATAGAATTACTTCTGTTCTTATTGGCGCAAGTAAAACTAGTCAGATTTTAGATAGCATAAAAGCAACAGAAAACACTATTTTTTCTGATGAAGAGTTAGCGAGTATAAATACTATATTAAAATAAAAGTATTATTTTAAACAAATTGATAGCAAAAAAACACCCTTTTATAAAATTATAAAAGGGTGTTTACTTTAAATAAAAAATACTTTTACTTACCAGCTTCTTCCTCTGCTAAAAGTGCAAAAAACTTATTTAAATTTGGTAAAATTACAATTCGTATTCTTCTATTTTTAGCTCTATTTTCTTTATTTGTATTTGGGAATAAAGGCATTGTATCTCCTCTACCAGAAGCAATTAATCTACTACCTTCTATATCAAATTTATTTTGTAACAGTCTTACTATAGAAGTAGCTCTCTTTGTACTTAAATCCCAATTATCACTAACACTTGCATTCTTAATTGTTTGAGAATCTGTATGTCCTTCAATCATTACATCCATACTTGGTTCAGATTGAATAATATCTGCCAATTTTGTAATTAATACTAAAGCATCTTTTTTAACTTTATAACTACCAGAATTAAAAAGTAATTTTTCAGAAACAGAAATCATTACTACAGTTTGGTCTATATCAATATCTATATCTTCAGAATTATTAAATTCTGATTTACCAAGAGCCTTTCTAACAACATTATAAGAAACAGCTAAATTTAAAGAATCTTTTAAAGTTTTGGCAGTAGCAAGTTTTTTAGGATCAATTTTAGATAAAGTTTTATTAAGTAATACTCTTCCTTCTTTAGAGATAACAGCTTTATTGCCTAACATTTCTAATTTTAAAGCATTCTCTTTTTCTAAAGTAACATTATCTCCTTTTAAAGAATTTATTTTATTATTATAAATTTCAACTCTTTTATCAATTTTAGCAAATTTTAGTTCCAGTTTTTGCAGACTACCTTTAGAATCTATATACTTTGATTCTAAATCTGCATATTTCTTTTTAGAAACACATGAAGTGCCAATTACAAGTAACAGTAAAACCAACAATGATTTTTTCATTTTCATATTTTTAGATAGATTTATTTTAATTCTTAAATATAAGAATATTTTATTTCCTAAGAATTAAAATATTTAAAACTTTCATCGCTCTATTTACTTTATTAAAAAGTATTTTGTTTTATTATAATAAAACAGATACTTACAACATAAATAAGTATTTAAAACTTCTCTTAATTCAATAATTATAAAATTAAAACTCTAACTACTAAATATTTATTAAAAAGACCATTATTATTATTTTTAAATAATAAAAGCAAAATCAATTCATTTTTACATTTTTTTTTTATACTTTAGTAGCTCATTTTAATCCCCCAGATAATGAAAACAATTACTCAAAACTCACTTTCTCTAAGCTACAAGTTATTTTTTAAACACTTAAACAATTCTTTTTGCGTTTATAATTCTCTAATAGAAGCCCCTCCTTCTTAACAATCAAAACCCTTTTTATTTCGAATAATGAGTTTCAGAAGAACTTGAAACTTACTTTAAAATCAATTTTAAGAAATCATTTTAATTTCCCCCAACTATGAAATCAAAGAAAAACGTATCAATATTGATAGGAATTATTCTATTATCAATAACTTCAGTTTACCCTTCAGACTTAAGAAATGAAAATTTAAATTCTTTTTATGAGAATTACAAGTTAAATTGGCAAAACAAAGAACTCTTTAATACTGCAATTTTTTGGAATAAAAAAGTAGCCGTAAACTCTCCTGAAACATTTTTAAACGTTACAGAAAATAGTATTGCAGATACCTGTACAGACGGTGCAATTGTAGGAACTATTACAGCAAACGATATTGATGGAGATGGAATAAATAATGTTTGTGATCTAGATGACGATAATGATGGAATTTTAGATACAGAAGAAGGTTGTGGAGACATTACCTCTACTTTTCCGAATGCTACAAAAGGGTATTTATTTCAAAAAAGCCCAACACAAATTTTTACTGTAGATTTAAAAACTGGAGAAAGTGCAAAAATTCACACATTTAATAATACATACAACGCCATTGCTATAAATGAAATTGATAACTTATTTTGGGTCTATAATAATCAAACAACCAGTATAGAGTTAATAAACCCAACAACTTTTGCTATTGAAGATACATTACCAAATAACTTTACTGAAAACAGCATTAATTCTGGAGCTTTTGATATTGTAAAAAAACAATATGTAATGATTTCTGCTAATGGAAAAAAAATCTATGTTTATGATGGAGACCCAAATTCATCGGGTTATAAAACCTTAGTAAAATCTTTTACAGGACCTGGAAAAAACATTCCTGATATAGCTTATAATTCAAATGACGGTAATTTTTACGGGATTAGAGGTAATTCAAAAAATATTTACAAAATTGATGTTGACAATGAGTTATCTACATTACTTGGAGCAGTTAATAATCTGCCTTCAGCTAATTATGGTGCAGCATATGCTACATTAAATGGTAAATTATACCTAAGTAATAATACAACAGGTGTTATTTATCTAGTAGATTTAAATAACTCAAATTTTAACGCAACTTTTTTTTCTAACAGTACAGCATCAAGTTCAAATGATGGTGCAAAGGTTTTAAATATAGATTTAAGCGGTAATCAAATATGCTTAGATACAGACGGAGATGGAATTCCGAATAGTCAAGATTTAGATTCTGATGGAGATGGCTGTTTAGATGTAGTGGAATCTGGAGGTGTAGATGCAAACGGAGATGGAATTTTAGATGGAACTGGCTATGATAGTGAAGGTAGAGTTACCGGAAATACCGGTGGATATGATGGATCTAATGCAGCAGAATTAACAGCACTTCAATTAAGCATACTTAACGCTCCTAGTAATAAGTTAATTAACGAAAACGACGCTGTAACTTTTACAGTAGAAGCTTCTGCAGAAGAAGCTACAAGTTATACAAACGGTACTCCAGCATTTGGTACTACTGGAAATGCCAATATAGGTATTGTTTATAAATGGTATTTAGGAGAACCTAATAATGGAGGAACTTTACTTTCTGACACTGGTGTCTATTCAGAAACCAACACAAGTAGTTTGAAAATTTCTAACGTTAATGGGCTTGACGCTTCACAATATTATGTAGTAGTAACTCATAATAATAATGTTTGTTTATTAGAGTCTAGTTCTGCAACTTTATCTGTAAATTTATTACCAACTGCAGTTGCTGATAATTATACAACTAACGAAGACACCTCAACAACCTTAACTCCTTTAACAACGGGTACTTCAGATAACGATCCTGAAGGTAGCGTATTAACTATTACTTCTATAAACGGAGTTACTCTTACTGGTGTTGCACAAACAATACCTGTTACCAATGGTAATGTAATTATAGATGCAGTGGGAACAATTACTTTTACTCCCTCTAATAATTATTATGGCACAGTAAGCTTTCCGTACACAATTAGCGATGATAATAATGGTACAGATAGTGCATTAATTACTATAGTTGTAGATGCTGTAAACGATTTACCAAATGCTGTAAATGATACAGCAACTGTAGATGAGAATAGTACTAATAATAACATTGATGTTTTAGATAATGATGATTTTGGAGGTGATGGACCTAATACTGGAGCAATAACATTATCTAGTGGAACAACCAATAATAACGGAACAGTTACAGTAAATAATAACGATACTCCAAATGATCCAACAGATGACACGTTAACTTACACGCCAGCTTCAAACTTTAGCGGAACTGATACTTTTGAATACACAATAACAGATTCTAACGGAGATACTAAAAATGCTACTGTAACAATTACAGTAGAAGAAGTTTCTAATGTTGAAAACTGTAAAGAAACCTCACCAACAGAGCCTGCGTTAGGTTTTAATGTTTTTACTTTAGAGAGTTTAAAATTAAAAACAAATGAAACCGAAGGAAGTGTAGCAACTGGTGGAGATTTAACAATATTAGGAAGTTACCAAATTGCTACAAATGAAGTTGGTACTTTTGAGGTAGACAATACTCCTATTGGCTTATTAGTAGGAGGTAAAATTATATATACATCAGGAAACTCTTTACAAGTAAATCAAAATAGTTATATAAAAATAGGAGACAATCAAGGATCTACAGTTTGGTATAAAGATCAAAACAATGCTTATTCTAATATTAGAATAACTCCTAGTTCAGATTATAATTCTTCGCCAAGGGTTTTATTACAAGCAAACTCAAACTCATTAAATGTATCTTCTACAAACAATCCTGTTTTTGAAAGTAATTTAATCGATTTTGCAAGCGCTTTTCAAACCTTAGAATTAAACTCTACAAGTATTTCTAAGAATGATCATAATGCGCAATTAACAAATCCTAATGGACAATCAATTTCAAATACATCATTACCTAATCAAGTAAAAATTAACTTACAAGATGGTATTAATTATTTAAATGTTAAGGGAACAGATTTAAATAACGTAGATGTTTTTACTTACAACAACACGCCAAGTGCTACAAAAGTATTAGTAATTAATGTAAATGCTTCCGGAACATTTAATTGGGATGTTTGGAACCAATCTGGTGTTTCACAACAAAATGCACCTTATATTATATATAATTTTTATAATACCACTACTCTTAATATAGAAGGTAATTCTACAATTGAAGGTACAGTATTTGCGCCTTTTGCAGACATTAACAAAACTGCAAATCAATCTAATATAGAAGGACAAGTAATTGGTAAATCTTTTTTACATTCTGGAGGAGAAGTACATTCTGCTAATTTTGAACCAGCAATAAAAACTTGTAGTCCAGCTACAGGCATCGCTCCTACAGCAGAGTTTACTGTTAATGAAACTAACCAATGTTTTGAAAGTAATGAATTTATACTTAACAATACCTCTAATACAGGAACTACTGTTCAACCTTCAGATCCTATTACTTATAATTGGACTTTTGGAGATGGTACTTCTAGTACATTAATGAATCCTTCTAAAACATATACAACTTCTGGCACTTATACTATAACTTTAGTTGCAACTAATACTTATGGTACAGACACAACAAACCAACAAGTTACAGTTAAAACCCCTATTGATTTACCAATACTTACAGAAGCGACATTAGCTTCTGGATCTGGAACAGTTACTAAAGAGTTTACATTAGACAATGACACATATTTTGACACTTATTCTTGGAAATTAGTAAATGTAGGTTCTAACTTATATCCAAATGAAAAAGTTGTAACTTTTGATTTTACTGCTGAAGGCTCTTACACACTTACTCTAACAGGAATTAAAGACGGTTGCCCACAAAATTTAAATTATGAAGTTGTAATTGCTTCTGGAGAAGTTAGTGGAGGAAACGATGGTGGTACAGAAAGTGAAAGTCTAGGAGATGCTATTTCTAAAATTTACGTAAAACGTAAAATGAATAGCCAACCAACTATTTTTGTTAAATCAGAAAAGAATTTATACAACAAAGAGAAGTTAAAAAGTGAGCAACCTTATCAAGGAAAAGGACAAACTTTATTAGATATGTTTCCTACTGAGCTAGTAGCTGGTAACGTTTCTAATGTTACTTCTCCAACAGATATTTTAGACTATACTGTTGCTGATGAAGTTTTATCTGTAGATTTCTCTGTAGATGGAAAAACCAAAGGTGTAGTATTAGGTATTAAAACTACAGATAAAATTTACAACCACACAAAAGCTTCTTGCGATAGGTTAAGAGGTGCAGAAATACTAAACATCCAAACAGTAAAATTAGATGGCTATAATTTCTTAATGCAAGGAATTAAACAACGAAGTGGTGTTGTAGAATATGCTATTTCATTTGTAGTTGCTAAAAATACAGGAGATGCAAATTATACACTACAAACAAACTGGTATATAAGTGGCTATACTAAGTTTAATGACGTCTATAACTTTCAAGTTTGGTCTACAAATTATGAAGACACACAGAAACTTGTAAAAGATATTTTAACAAACTTAAAATCGAACTCTCCTGTTACACAAACAGAAACTCAAAAAGTACCAAAAACTTTTGCTACTAAAATTTATAGAGAAAAGTCTGATTTATTTATCGACTTACAAAGTATTAAGGCAGGTTTAAGTACAGAAATTTCTATGATAGAGAATTACTCAGAAACTTCTGAAGAATTAAAGTATAGATACAATCCTTTAAACACAGAGCTAAAACAAACTTTAAAAGTTAATATTGATGATCGTTATGAATATGAAGGTACTATTAAAGTTGCTGGTGAAGTACAAGATGAATTTTATCATGCAGATGGTAATTGGGGTTTAGATTACGACTCTCAATACACTGAAATTGAAGAGTATTCTGTAACTAATAACTCAGATAGAATATACAATGATGAAGAATATACCATTAATAGAAATGTAGAAATTAAAGCATTTAGTGAATATGACTACTTAAATATTTATAAATCTTTACTACCTGGTAATATATCTGCAGATTATTCTGAGTATAAATACCTATCTTTTACTGCCAAAGGTTCTGGATTAATAGAATTAGGTTTAATAAAATCTTCTGTTGAAGAATGGAAAGAACAGTATAGAGTTATGGTAGATTTATCAGACGAAGAACAAACTTACTTTGTTCCTTTTGATTTATTTTCATCTACTGGAAGTACCGATAAAATTACAGCTGATGATTTAACAACACTTACATTTACATTTTTGGCTGTTGAAGCAAATACAAACGATTTAGATCTAAAAATTTCTGATGTAAAATTTACAAAAAACTCTGTATTAAGTCAAACTGTTGAGAAAATTGAAGTTTTAAACAACAACTTTATAACGTACCCAAACCCTTCTAAAGGGAATGTAAATGTACTTTTATATAGCAATACAAGTACTGAAGCAACTGTAACTTTATATGATATTACAGGAAAAGAAATTTATAAAGCACCAACTAAATTAACAGCTGGTAAAAATGAGATTGACTTTAACGTAAAAGTAAAACCAGGAATCATGTTCTTAAAAGTAACTAGTAAACAAGTTAATTACGGAACTTCTAAAATTATGTTTAGATAGAAAATTATTAAATTTTAATTAAAAAAAGAGGAACTTTATAAGTTCCTCTTTTTTTGTTGTGTTTTTAGTGTAAATCAATATTTTTTAAGCATAAATTTTAGCTGTTTAATAAAAATTAATGAAGCCTCAATAAAGTTATTAAATTAACTTAAAAAA
>CAJQQH010000152.1 GCA_905480405.1 uncultured Polaribacter sp.
ACACAAATTGGGCCAACTCCAGGACCACCACCACCATGCGGAATTGCAAATGTTTTGTGTAAGTTTAAGTGACAAACATCTGCACCAATAGTTGCAGGATTTGTTAAACCTACTTGAGCATTCATATTTGCACCATCCATATAAACTTGTCCGCCATTATTATGAATAATCTGTGTGATTTCCATAATTGCTTTTTCATAAACTCCGTGTGTAGAAGGATATGTAACCATTAAAGCAGATAAGTTGTCTTTGTGTAAAATTGCTTTTGCGCGTAAATCTTCTACATCAATATTTCCTTTTTCGTCTGTTTTTGTAACTACAACCTTCATACCAGCCATAACTGCAGAAGCAGGATTTGTACCGTGTGCAGAAGCAGGAATTAAACAAATATTTCTGTTAGTATCTCCGTTAGCTTCATGATACGCTCTAATAGTCATTAAACCAGCAAACTCACCTTGTGCGCCAGAATTTGGCTGTAAAGAAGTACCAGCAAAACCAGTAATAACATTTAATTGATGTTCTAATTTCTTTAAAACTTCTTGATATCCTTCAGCTTGATTTAAAGGTGCAAATGGATGAATATTTCCCCATTGCGGATTACTTAAAGGCAACATTTCTGAAGCTGCATTTAATTTCATTGTACAAGACCCTAAAGAAATCATAGAATGATTTAATGCTAAATCTTTACGTTCTAATTTCTTTATATAACGCATCATATCTGTTTCAGATCTGAATGTGTTAAAAATTTCGTTATCTAAAAACGATGTGTTTCTTAAAAGATTGTCTGTAATTTTTTCTGAAGTAGAAAGTGTAGTAACAGGAGTTTCATCAATATTAAAAGCTAATTTAAAACAATCAACAATTTCATTAATTTCTTTTAAAGAAACGGTTTCATTTACAGAAATAGAAACCGTATTATCATCAATATAATTAAAGTTGATGTTATTTTCTTCAGCAACTTTTTTTAATTTTTTAGCATCTGCTTTTATTGTAATTGTATCAAAAAAGGATGCATTTGTTTGCTCAAAACCTAAACTAGATAATGCATTTGCTATAGTAACTGTTGATGAGTGAACTCTATCTGCAATATATTTTAAACCATCTTTACCATGATACACAGCATACATTCCTGCCATAACTGCTAATAAAACCTGAGCAGTACAAATGTTAGAAGTTGCTTTTTCACGTTTAATATGTTGCTCTCTGGTTTGTAGAGCCATTCTTAAAGCACGTTTACCGTTTTTACATTTGGTAACACCAATAATACGACCAGGAATACTTCTTTTGTAAGCTTCTTTAGTAGCAAAATATCCTGCGTGAGGACCACCGTAACCTAACGGAATACCGAAACGTTGCGTTGTACCAACCACTACATCAACACCAAATTCTGCTGGTGCTTTTAATTTTACTAACGATAAAATATCTGCAGCAACTGCTACTTTTATATTGTTTTCATTTGCTTTTGCAACAAAACTTGTATAGTCGTTAACTAGACCATGTTTACCAGGGTATTGTAAAATGGCTCCAAAAAAATCATCAGAAAAATTAAAATCTTCGTGGTTTCCAACAACTAATTCAATTCCAATTGGTGTAGAACGTGTTTTTAAAACTGATAAATTTTGAGGTAATATTTCTTCAGAAACAAAAAACTTGTTAGCTCCAGCTTTTTTCTTAGCTTTTTCTCTAACGCTAAATAATAAAGCCATTGCTTCTGCAGCAGCAGTACTTTCATCTAAAAGAGAAGCGTTTGCAAGTTCCATTCCTGTTAAGTCGCAAACCATAGTTTGGTAATTTAATAAAGCTTCTAAACGACCTTGTGCAATTTCTGCTTGATAAGGTGTATATGCCGTATACCAACCCGGATTTTCTAAAATATTACGTTGTATAACACTTGGTACAATAGCTTCATGATATCCTAAACCAATGTAGCTTTTAAAAACAGAATTTTTTTCAGACAATGTTTTAATATGCGCTAAATACTCATATTCACTCATTGCTGGTTCTAAATCTAACCCGTTTTTAAGACGAATATCGTCTGGTATGGTTTCGAAAATTAGTTGATTTAAATTGTCGGCTTTAATAGTTGCCAACATTTTTTCTTGTTCATTTTGGTTAGGACCAATATGTCTTAATTGAAACGAATTTGTATTCATTTTTAAATTGTTAATTGTTGCTAATTTCAATCGATTAAGTACTACTTTTTTCGCTGTTCAAAAGTAGGAATTTTAAAAGAAAATTTATGGTCAAAAAAGAGATAAAAAAATGTTAATTATTAACCAAAAACAAAGGTTATGAACAGAAAGGTTATTTTTGTAAAATGAAGTTTCTAAAATTACTGTTAGATTTTTACTTAAATGCAAGTATTCATGTAGCATTTTCTGTATATATGCTTGTAAGAATTACAGAGTTTTATTTTGGTTTATCTTATAATGAAAACCTGAATTATTTTATATTTTACGGTACAATAACAGGGTACAATTTTGTAAAATATGCTGGAGTTGCAAAATTGCATCACAGAAGCTTAACAAACAGTTTAAAAATAATTCAAATTTTTTCTTTTTTTTGCTTTCTAGCAATGTGTTTTTATGCGTATAAAGTACCAATTAAAACGTTATTATATTGTATTCCTTTAGAGATGTTAACCTTGCTGTATGCAATACCATTTTTAAGTGGTTTTCATAAAAATTTAAGAGAAGTAAGTTATTTAAAAATTGTGGTGGTTGCACTAGTTTGGTCTGGTTTTACAGTATTAATACCTGTTTTAGATGCTGGTTTAGAATTTTCCCTTCAATTAGTTTTAGTAGCAATACAAAGATTTTTAATAGTAGTGGTTTTAATACTCCCTTTTGATATTAGAGATGTTAAATACGATGCCATTTCGCTACAGACAATTCCTAAAAAGATTGGAGTAAAAAAAACCAAGAAATTAGGTGTTGCATTACTTGTTTTTATATTGGTTATAGAGTTTGTTTCATCAGCAGAAATAGTAACTAAAGCACCTTTCATGATTTTCTTTTTTTTAGTGCTTGTTTTACTAATGAGGGCAAAAAGAAACCAACCAAAATACTATAGTTCTTTACTTGTAGAATCTTTGCCTTTAATTTGGGGACTCTTTCTTTTAGGATTCCATAATTTTTTAGCTTAAAAAGCTGTTTTCTTAGTGAGTCTTTAATTATATATAATTTAAGAAATTGATTTCGTAAAAATTTTTAAAAAGCTTCTTAAATCCCTACTATATTTGTAGATTTACTCACTTAAATTCAACCAAGATTCTTAAGTAATCAGTACCATGAAAAGAAGTTATGTTTTCGATTTTGACAGCACCTTAACAAAGGTAGAAGCATTAGATGTTTTAGCTGAAATTACGCTTGAAAATAATCCTAAAAAAGATCAAATTATTCAAGAAATAATTGATATTACTAATCTAGGAATAGATGGTGAAATATCCTTTACAGAATCATTAGAAAGAAGAATAAAACTATTAAAAGCAAACAAAGCAGATTTGTCTGGTTTAGTAGCCGCTTTAAAAAAGCAAGTATCAACATCTATAGAAAGTAATAAAGAGTTTTTTGAAAACTTTGCAGAAGATATTTATGTGATTTCTTGCGGATTTAAAGAATTTATAGATCCTATTGTAAAAGAATACAATATACCTTCAGAAAGAGTGTATGCAAATACTTTTGAGTTTGCAAAGGATGGAGATATTGTTGGTTTTGATGCTAACAATCCACTTTCTCAGCACAACGGAAAAATAAAGTGTTTAAAAGACATGAATCTTGAAGGAGAAATACAAGTTATTGGTGATGGGTATAGCGATTATGTAACTAGAGAAGCAGGTGTAGCAGATAGATTTTTTGCTTATACAGAAAATGTTTCTAGAGCTAAAACAACAGAAAACGCAGACCATATTGCCCCAAATTTAGATGAATTTTTATACGTTAACGATTTGCCAAGAAATATATCATACCCAAAGAACAGAATTAAAATATTATTATTAGAAAACGTACATTCAGATGCTTTTGCAAAGTTATCTGCAGATGGGTTTTCAGTAGAAACAGTTTCTAAAAGTTTGTCTGAAGACGAATTGATAGAAAAAATAAAAGACGTACATGTTTTAGGTATTCGTTCTAAAACGAACGTTACACAAAGAGTTGTAGATGCTGCAGAAAAATTAATGGTAGTTAGTGCGTTTTGTATTGGTACTAAACAAATTGATTTAGAGGCATGTAAAGAAAAAGGAATTGTTGTTTTTAATGCACCTTATAGTAATACACGTTCTGTAGTTGAATTAGCTATCGGAGAAATTATTATGTTAATGCGTTCTGTTTTTCAAAGAAGTACAGAGATTCATAATGGTCAATGGCAAAAAACAGCAGCAGGTTCTAGAGAAGTTCGTGGTAAAAAATTAGGAATTGTTGGTTATGGAAACATAGGTAAACAATTATCTGTTTTAGCAGAAGCGCTAGGAATGGATGTGTATTATTATGATGTAGAAGATAAATTAGCATTAGGGAATGCAACTAAAGTTACTACATTAGAAGAGTTGCTTTCTATTTCTGATGCAGTTAGTTTACATGTTGATGATAATGCAGCTAATAAAAATTTCTTTGGAGAAAAAGAAATCTCTCAAATGAAAGATGGAGCTGTTTTAGTTAATTTAGCACGTGGTTTTGTAGTTGATATCCCTGCATTAGTGTCTGCTTTAAAAAGTAAAAAAATATCAGGAGCGGCAATAGATGTATATCCATCTGAGCCAAGAAAGAACGGAGAGTTTGAAACAGAATTAAGAGGTTTAGATAACGTTATTTTAACACCTCACGTAGGTGGAAGCACAGAAGAAGCGCAAAGAGATATTGCAGATTTTGTACCAAGTAAAATTATGGCATACATTAATTCTGGTAATACAGTAGATGCTGTAAACTTCCCAAATATTCGTTTACCAAGACAAACAAATGCGCATCGTTTTTTACATATTCATAAAAACGTACCTGGTGTTATGGCAAAAATCAATAAGGTTTTAGCAGAATACGATTTAAATATTAACGGTCAGTTTTTATCTACAGATCCTAAAGTTGGTTATGTAATTACAGATTTAGATAAAGAATATAA
>CAJQQH010000153.1 GCA_905480405.1 uncultured Polaribacter sp.
TTTTGAAGGTTGGATTCGCAGAATTATGGTGAATACTTGTCTTTCTTACCTCCGTAAAAAGAACTTGGTAGATTTGTCGGATGAAGATTTTATTTTTAATGATGCAGCCACAGAAAGTTTAGAAAACACATCTGTAGAAGACATTCAGAAACTGATAGATAAGTTACCAGAAGGATACAAAATGGTGTTTAATTTATTCGCCATAGAAGGTTATAAACATTCCGAAATTGCAGAAAAATTAGGCGTTTCGGAAAGTACATCAAAATCGCAATTATTTAAAGCACGTAAATTATTGCAAGCAAATTATAATAAAATGAATAAAACAATTCATGAAAACAAATAAGTTAGATCATAACATAAAAGAGAAGTTCGCTAAAAGAACTTTTGAACCATCTGCTTCTGCTTGGGAACGTTTATCTACACAATTAGATGAACAGCCAAAAGAAAAGAAAAGAGGTTGGTTTTTTTATATAGGAGCAGCAGCAAGTATTTTGTTATTGGTTTCAATCGGAATTCAACTATTTTCAACTAGTTCTGTAGAGGAACTTCCAAAAGAAGAAGTTGTTATTAAAGAGGTAAATAAACATGTAATTGAATCGAATAAAATTAAAAATGAAGTTCCTGTGCAAGAAGCTCTTGTAAAGGTTGAAAGTAAATCGATTAATCAACAAAATTCTAAGAATAGTAATCCGAAGAAAGAAAATTTTATAAAAAGGAAAATCAACAAGACTTCTAATATTAAAAAGGAATTAATAATTATTGCAAATAACGAAGTGAAAAAGGAGGAAAAAAACACTGCTTCTGAGGTTAAGGATTTTGATACTTCAACAAAAATAGAATCTTTAAAAACACCAGCTTTAAAATTAAACCCAAATAGTAGGATTAAAATTAATAGTGACGATTTGTTATTCGCGGTAACACATTCTGCACAAGAAGTAAAAAGCTATTATGCTAAATATAATGTTAATAGACAAGATGTTTTAAGAACGATTAAAAGTGAGCTCAAAAAATCGAATCTTAAAGTAAATCCTTCTATTATTTTAGCAGAAGTAGAGCGTACAATTGATGATGATGTTTTTCATAATAATTTTATGAAATCATTAAAAAGAAGAGTATCAGATATTGCAACTGCAATTGCAAGTAGAAATGATTAATATGCCTTACAATCAGTTCTAAAAAAAAAGAATAATAAAATTTTAAAACCAATAAAATGAAAAGAATACTATTAATACTAGTGTTGTTCTGTACAACCATTGCCCAATCTCAAGAAAAAACATTTGAGAAAGAAGTAAGTAAAATATCAAAAAGAATAGAAAGAATTACCAAACAACAGAAAGATTCTTTAAAAGCTAAAGTAATTAATATTGATAAAAGATTTGATAAAGGAGAGCTTAAAAAGGAAACTGCAGATAACTTAAAAAAAGAAGTAGCAGTGTATCATGCACGCAGAATTGAAAGTTTAGTAGGCGAACAAGAACGTTTACTACAGTTATTAGTACAAGATAAAACAAATGGTAAAATTGCAAGTTCTGATGAATCGATAACTAATGAAGATGAGGATAATACATTTTCAATTGGTAATAAAGTGTTTAAACTTAACATTTCTGAAGGAGATTTAGAAGAACGTAATGAAAGAAGAGAGAGAAGATGGAAAAATAAAAACAAGAAACAAAGAAGTACTACAACACAGTTTGTTTTTGCAATGGGTGTAAATAATGTGCTTACTAATGATAAATTATCATCTTTAAAAGACTCTGATTATAAATTTTGGCAATCTCATTTTTATGAGCTAGGTTGGACTTGGAAAACACGTTTTAATAAAAAACCATCTAAGTTGTATTTTAAATACGGTTTTTCTTTTCTGTGGAATAACCTTAGGTTAAAAGATAATCAGCAACATGTAAAAAATGGGAATACTACAATTTTAGCAACAAGAATTGATGAAGTATTATCAGAAAGTAGATTACGTCATGTACAAATGAATTTCCCTATGCATTTAGAATGGGATTTTTCTAAAAACAAAACTTATGAAGATGGACGAGTAAGAGATAGAACTAATAAATCTGTTCGATTTGGAATTGGAGGTTTTGTTGGTGCAAAATTAGGAACAAGACAATATTTAGAATATGTAGATTTAAACGGTGTAGATGTAAAAGAAGTGCAAAAAGACAACTTTAATATGAATACGATTAACTATGGTTTAAGTACCTATATAGGTTACGAAAACACAAGTCTTTACGTTAAATATGATTTAAATCCTTTGTTTAAGAACACAGAAACTAGAAACATTTCTATGGGAATCCGTTTTGATTTTAATTAATAGAAGGTATCTTTCTTTACATTATTAATAAAAGCTAGTATTAATTTGTTAGCTTTTATTAATTATATAAAATTCATTTGTTAAGATTACAATTATTCATTTTTTTAAGACAATTTAAAAAATATTAATAAAAATTAAAAATCTCATTTTTCATATATATTTTAATTAAAAATCACAGTAAATTTACTTGCTTAAATATCTAAAATAAGCAAAATGAATATTGGAATCCCTAAAGAAATAAAAAATAACGAAAGTAGAGTTGGTATGACTCCTGCTGGAGTATTTGCCTTAACAAAAGGTAAACATACCGTTTTTGTACAATCTACTGCTGGTGAAGGAAGTGGTTTTTTTGATAAAGATTATGAAGATGTAGGTGCCACAATTTTACCTACAATTGAAGCTGTTTATAGTAAAAGTGATATGATTGTTAAAGTAAAGGAACCAATTGCATATGAATATCCTTTAATTAAAGAAAATCAGATTGTATTTACTTATTTTCATTTTGCTTCTAGCGAACCGTTAACAAAAGCAATGATTGCTAGCAAATCTATTTGTATCGCTTATGAAACAGTAGAAGACGAAGAGGGTACATTGCCATTATTAACACCAATGTCTGAAGTTGCAGGAAGAATGTCTGTACAACAAGGGGCAAAGTATTTGGAAAAACCAATTAAAGGGCGAGGAATTTTATTAGGAGGTGTTCCTGGTGTTGCTCCGGGTAAAGTACTTGTTTTAGGGGCTGGTGTTGTTGGTGTACAAGCGGCAAAAATGGCAGCAGGTTTAGGAGCGCATGTTACTATTATGGATATTAATATGAAACGATTACGTTATGTAAATGATGTTTTACCAAACCATGTTATTACTTCTTTTTCTAGTGAATATAGTATAAGACAACTTATTAAAACGCACGATTTAATTATTGGAGGTGTATTAGTAAAAGGAGGTAAGGCTCCTAAATTAATTACAAGAGATATGTTAAAAGAAATGAGACCAGGTACTGTTGTGGTTGATGTTGCAGTAGATCAAGGTGGTTGTTTTGAAACTACAAAAGCAACTACACACGAAGATCCTACCTATATAATAGATGATGTTGTACATTATTGTGTAGCCAATATGCCAGGAGCTGTACCTTATACATCTACTATTGCATTAACTAATGTTACACTTTCTTATATTCTAAAAATTGCTAATTTAGGATGGGAAAAAGCGTGTGAAACAGATAAAAGTTTATCAAAAGGCTTAAATATTGTAAACGGTGATATTGTTTACAAAGCATTAGAAGGTATTTTTGATTAAAATTAAAAAACGAATTTAAAATAGTTTTTGTTGTCAATTTGAGTGAGGTCGAAAATTTAATTGTTGTTTTCGATTTCGCTCAATATGATACTAATAACTACTTTTCTTTTTCTTCCCATTCTTTTCTTAAATCTGTAGATAAAATACTAGTACCGTCATGTTTCCAACCTGGAGGTTTTATAAAGTATTTAAATTTATTAATGATAGATGTTTTAGAGTTAAAAAAATCTGAAAGCATATTATACCATTCTGTAAAAGCAATTTTAACAGGATTATATGTTTCTATATTGGTTACTAAACCATAAATAGGTTTTTCTACTTCTGGTTCAAAGGTTCCGAATAGACGATCCCAAATAATAAAAATACCTGCATGATTTCTATCTAAATATTGTGGGTTTGTGGCATGATGAACTCTATGATGACTTGGTGTGTTAAATATACCTTCAAACCATTTAGGCATTTTATCTATCAACTCTGTATGAATCCAATATTGATAAATTAAACTAATAGACATTTGAACCATAACCATTATTGGGTGAAAACCTATTAGAATTAAAGGCAACCAAAAAACAAAACTATAAAAGCTACCAGACCAAGTTTGTCTTAACGCTGTGCTTAAATTGTATTTTTTTGATGAATGATGCACCACGTGGCTAGCCCAAAAAAGTCTACTTTCATGACTAATTCTGTGAAACCAATAATAGCAAAAATCTTCTGCAAAAAATAAAATTAACCATGCCCACCAAGTAAAAGGTATTTTAAGAACACTAAATTTATAAAGAAATAAAAAGATGGCTAAAACCATAGACTTTGTAAAAATCCCTAAGAAAACATTACCTAACCCCATAAGGATAGAAGTTCTTGCATCTTTAAACTCATAATCTTCCAATTTTACTTTTACTGTTAATAGTACCTCAATAATTACAGTTACAATAAAAAAAGGAATTGCATAATGGATTAAATTTGGTATTTCAGGTATTTGCATATCAGATAATTATAGTGTTTTAAAAAGAATAAATGCGTAAAGAATTATATTGTTAAAAAGATTTAAATATATATAAAAAAGTATGTATATTTGCAGCCTTAAAAATAAACAATAAATATTTAATTATGAATCATTACGAAACTGTTTTCATTTTGAATCCCGTTTTATCTGATACTCAGATAAAGGAGACAGTACAAAAGTTCGAAGATTATTTAGCCTCTAAAGGAGCTGAAATGATCTCAAAAGAAAATTGGGGCTTAAAGAAATTAGCTTACCCAATTCAAAAAAAGAAAAGTGGTTTTTACCACTTATTAGAGTACAAAGTTGCTGGAGAAGAAATTTCTGCATTTGAGTTAGAATTTAGAAGAGATGATAGCGTTATGCGTTACCTTTCTGTTAGATTAGACAAACATGCTGCAGCTTGGGCTAAAGTTAGAACTGAACGTGTTAAATCTACAAAAAAATAAGAAATGGCATCAATAGAACAACAAGCAAAAGGTGGTAAATCTGCTGACGTTAGATATTTAACGCCATTAGATAT
>CAJQQH010000154.1 GCA_905480405.1 uncultured Polaribacter sp.
AGACCTATGGGATAAAAAGTCGCACATTTAATTTAATTGGACTATTTTTTGTATTTTTGGTACATATGCAATTTACAAGAGATAAAATGTCCCAAATCAATAAACTTGCTAAACTTCCACCAAAAAGAGAAAAAGTAGAAACTATTGAAATTCTTCGTCAATTGAGTAAATCCTCAAATTCATTAGGAGAATTAAAAGGAATTGCTAAAACTATTCCTAATCAAGAAATGTTGATAAATGCTGTTGTTTTACAAGAAGCTAAAGATAGTTCGGAAATAGAAAATATTATTACAACACAAGATGAATTATATAAAGCTTTAGCGACAAACATAAAAC
This sequence comes from uncultured Polaribacter sp., assembly GCA_905480405.1. Lineage (GTDB taxonomy): Bacteria > Bacteroidota > Bacteroidia > Flavobacteriales > Flavobacteriaceae > Polaribacter. Next base: position 337 of record CAJQQH010000154.1, read on the forward strand.
AACCAGCTCAAGTTAAGGAAGTTATAAATTATAGAAGTGCTATTTTTTCTGGTTTTGAGTTAATTCTGAAACAAGGGTTTTTAAAGCTAAAAGATATCGAAACTATTCAAAAAACCATTATCGAAAATAATGCTGGAATTCGCTCAATGAGTGGAACTATGTTAAAAAACGATAAAACTGGAGAAATTGTCTATACACCACCACAAGAAAAAGACGAAATCTTAGATTTATTAGGCAATTTATTAGAACATTTTAATGTTAAACAAAACGATTTAAATCCGTTAATTAACTTAGCTATTTTACACTATCAGTTTGAAAGTATTCATCCTTTTTATGATGGAAATGGAAGAACAGGAAGAATACTAAATATTTTATACCTAATCATAAACGACCTTTTAGATATTCCTATTTTATATTTAAGTTCATATATCAACGAAAATAAAGCAGATTATTATCGTTTACTAAATACCGTTAGCAGTAAAGACGAATGGTCTGAATATATAATTTATATGCTAAAGGCTGTTGAAATAACATCAAATAGAACCATTGAGAAAATAAATTCAATTAAAATATTATTGGATCAAACTATACTATTTGCACAAGAAAAGGAACCTAAAATTTACAGAAAAGAATTAATTGAATTACTCTTTGAACAACCTTATTCGAAAATAGAATTTGTTGTAGAAAAATTAAACGTAGAAAGAAAAGCGGCTTCACGATATTTAAAAAAAATGGAAGAAATTGGAATATTAACTTCTCAAAAAATTGGAAGAGAAAGCGTTTATGTAAATACAAAATTGATAGAAATATTGAAAAAGCACTAAGCACAACGCGTATATAACAAATAACAATTATAAGGTTTTACTTTAATTATTAAAATATAAAAAATAATTCAGAAATGAAATTAACAAAATCACTTTTATACATTGTATCAATCACGTTTTTATTTTCTTGTAACAAAGATGATAATAAAATAGATTTTACATTTTTACAAATTAACGATGTTTATGAAATTGCACCAATTCAAGGAGGAGAATTTGGCGGAATGGCAAGAGTAGAAACAGTACATCAAGATTTATTAAAGGAGAATAAAAATACAATGTTGGTTTTAGCAGGCGATTTTTTAAATCCCTCTTTATTAGGAACCATTAAAGTTGATGGAGAAAGAGTACGTGGTAAACAAATGGTAGAAGTATTAAATGCTATGAATACAGATTTGGTTGCTTTTGGTAATCATGAGTTTGATGTTTCTAAAAACGATTTACAAAAACGATTAAATGAAAGTAATTTTCCTTGGATTTCTGCCAATGTAAAATTAAAAACGAAAGAGAAATCAATACCTTTTTATAAAGAAAAAGAAGGTAAACAAATACCCTTAGAAGAAACTTTTATCAAAGAATTTTCCGATGAAGATGGTACAAAAATTAAAGTAGGTTTTATAAGTGTTTGTATACCTTCTAACCCAAAAGAATTTGTAGAATATGGTAACATGTTTGTAAAAGCAAGAGCTTCTTACGCAGCAATAAAAGATTCTGTAGATGTTGTTTTTGGTTTAACACATGTTAAAATTACGAATGATAAAAGAATTGCTAAATTAATACCGAATTTGCCATTAATAATGGGAGGTCATGAACACACAAATTCTTACGATAAAGTAGGTGAGGTGCTTATAGCAAAAGCAGATGCAAATGCAAAAACGGCTTATATTCATAGAGTTTCTTATGATAAGAAGACAAAAAAAGCTACAGTAACATCAGAATTAAAAGAAATAAATTCATCTATAAAAGAAGATGAAAAAGTAGGAGCAATTGTAGATAAATGGCAAACTATTTTAACATCAAAAATTAAAGAGATTATTACAAATCCTAATGAAGTAATTTATACAGCAAAAATTCCTTTAGACGGTAGAGATACACCAATTAGAAGTGTACAAACAAATTTAGGAGAAATTATTACAAAGTCTATGTCTTTTGCTTTTGATGATTCTGTAGATTGTGCTTTGGTAAACGGTGGTTCTATACGTATAGACGATCAATTAGCTGGAGATATTAATGCGGTAGATATTTTTAGAGTTTTACCTTACGGAGGCGCTATTTTAAAAGTAAAAATTAAAGGAAGATTGCTAAGGCGTGTGTTAGATTATGGAGTTTTAGCGGCGGGAACAGGTGCTTATTTACAACGTTTTAATGCTAAAAAAATTAAGGACAAATGGATGCTTAAAAATAAAGAGTTAAACAATAACAAAATGTATACCGTTGCATTTTCTGATTACCTTTTAAGAGGGTTCGATATTCCTTTTTTATCAATAGAAAATAAAGGAGTAATTTCTATTTACAAGCCTAAAGAAAACGAATTAGCTTTTGATATTAGAAAAGCAGTTGTTGCATACTTAAAACAATAAAAACCTTACTTTCGTAAGGTTTTATAATAATATTATTTTAAAGCAGTAAACAATTATCCTTTATAGAAAGGTAATTTTACAATTGTTGCTGGTATTGCTTTTTTACGAACCTGAATGTGTATTTGTGTTCCTGATTTAGATAAAATTCTTGGAACATAACCCATTCCAATTCCTTTTTGTAAACAAGGGCTCATTGTACCAGAAGTTACATTTCCAATTATGTTTCCGTTACCATCTACTATGTCATAACCTTGTCTTGGAACACCTCTTTCGTCCAACTCAAAAGCAACTAAACGTCTTTCTGGTTTTTGTTCTTTTTGTTTGGCTAATGCTTCATGGTTTACAAAATCCTTCGTAAATTTTGTAATCCAACTTAAACCAGCTTCAATGGGAGATGTAGTATCGTTAATATCGTTACCGTATAAACAATACCCCATTTCTAAACGTAAAGTATCTCTTGCTGCTAAACCAATTGGTTTTATACCAAAATCTGCACCAGCCTCAAAAACTTTATTCCAAATTTGTGCTACTTCATCATTTTTACAATAAATCTCAAATCCGCCAGAACCTGTATAGCCAGTTGCAGAAATAATTACATTTTCGATACCAGCAAAGTCACCAATTTTAAATTTATAAAAAGGAATGTCTGCTAAATCAAGTGAAGACAAAGATTGCATAGCTTCAACAGCTTTTGGTCCTTGTATTGCTAATAAAGAATAGTTGTCAGATAAATCTCTTAAATCGGCATTAAAATCGGCGTTAAATTTAGAAATCCAATTCCAATCTTTTTCAATGTTAGAAGCATTAACAACCAATAAATAAGTGTTTTCTTTAATTCTGTAACAAATTAAATCATCTACAATTCCGTTTTCTTCATTAGGGAAACAACTGTACTGTGCATCGCCAATTTCTAATTTAGAAGCATCATTAGAAGTTACTTTTTGAATTAAAGGCAAAGCATTTTCTCCGCTAACTAAAAATTCTCCCATATGGCTTACATCAAAAACTCCTAGAGAGTCTCTTACAGTAAGGTGTTCTGCAGTAACACCTTCATATTGTACAGGCATGTTATAACCTGCAAAAGATACCATTTTTGCTCCTAAACTTTCGTGAATTGAATGTAGTGCTATATTCTTCATTTATAGATTTCTTTAAATTTTGGCTAAATTATTGAAAAATCTGCAATAATCAATCACTAATATTTTGTTAATATTTTTTATCAAAAAAGAATTAACGTTACATTTGATATAACAACCAATAAACTTATTGTAATGAAGATTTTTAAATTTCTATTTGTAGCTTTATTAGCTTTTACTTTCAATGGATTTTCGCAAACACCAACAGATTATTTATCAAAAGAATTCCATAAAGATAGACGAGATGTTTTACGTTCTAAGATGCCTGCAAACTCTGTATCTGTAGTTTTTGCTAATCCAATTAGAAATAGAGCAAATGATGTAGATTATGTTTTTCATCAAGATCCAAATTTTTATTATTTAACGGGTTATAGAGAGCCAAATGCAGTTTTGGTATTGTTCTCAGAAGATCAAACAAATGAAGACGGAACTACATATAATGAAATTTTATATGTACAAAAGCGTAATAAAAGCGCAGAACAATGGAACGGAAAACGTTTGGGCGTTGAAGGCGCCAAAACGGAATTAGGTTTTGTAAATGCAATGAATGCAGAGGAGTTTGTAAAATCGAATGTTAATTTTAAGAACTTTGATAAAGTATTTATTGAAAAGTTTAAAGATGATTATAGAGATTTAAACGGATCTGAAGATATTTTTGATTTGGTAAAAAACTTTAAAAATAAAGCTGGCTACGATCCTAGTATCTATTTATCTAGAGCAAAACAATATGTGTATAAGAACATTGCAGAAACTCCAATAGAGAGTAGTGCTAATGTTGTTAAAATGATAAGCCAAATAGAAGGCCGTTTCGCAGAAATAAAAGATGATAACTTAATTGGACAATACAAATCTGCAGATTCAGATATCTTAAAAAATGAGGTAAAACAAAAAATTACTTTAGCATTAAAACCTAAAACAAATATAGACCTTACTTTTTTATCTAGAAGTTTAGGTGCTATGAGAGAAATTAAAACTGCAGAAGAATTAAAATTATTAACTAAGGCTGTTCGTATTTCTGCCGTTGGTCAAATAGAAGTAATGAAAGCAATGAAATCTCACATGTCTGAAACAGAATTACAAGGTATTCATGAATTTGTGTATAAAAAGTATGGAGCAGAATACGAAGGATATCCTTCAATAGTAGGTGCAGGTAGTAATGGTTGTATTTTACATTACATAGAAAATAATAGAACAAAAGTTGGTAACGATTTAGTTTTAATGGATTTAGGAGCAGAATATAGAGGTTATAGTGCAGATGTTACACGTACAATACCTGCAAACGGTAAATTTTCTCCAGAGCAAAAAGCAATTTACGATATTGTGTATGCGTCTCAAGAAGCAGGTATTAAAGCAACCGTTGTTGGTGGTGCATTTAATGACCCTAATGTTGCTTGTAAAAAAGTAATAAACGAAGGATTGTTTAAATTAGGAATTATTAAATCTGTAGATGAAAGACATCCTTATTTACCACATGGTGTTTCTCATTATTTAGGTTTAGATGTGCACGATCCTGGAACTTATAAGCCATTTACAGCTAACTCTGTAATTACAGTAGAACCTGGAATTTATATTCCTGAAGGAAGTAATTGTGATAAAAAATGGTGGGGAATTGGCGTAAGAATTGAAGATGATGTGCTGGTTACAAAAAATGGCCCTGTCAATTATTCAGCCTTGGCACCAAGGAAATCAGAGGATATTGAAAGAATGATGGAACAGGAAAGTGTTTTTAATGATTTACACTTACCCAATCTTGACGGAGAGGAATAAACTCATGGGTTAATTTTTTACATCGATATAAAAATTATCATCTAACTCGAATTTACTAACTTTTTTCAAAGGATTATAACGTTGCCATTTTTTTGTAGGAGAAAGCCAGACTGCATCTCCATCAATGAATGATTTGACAGGTATGCTGAAGTCATCAACGA
>CAJQQH010000155.1 GCA_905480405.1 uncultured Polaribacter sp.
AAAAGTAATTGTTCCAGAAGCTGAAGTACTAGGATCATCACCTCCTACTGTTACACCTGATGGTGCAGTTATTGTATATACAACACCTGCGCCTCCTGTATAGGTTATTGAACCTGTATAGGTATCAGTACCGTTTGTTAAAGCATCACAAGTTGTAGTCATATCTCCTAAAACTAAATCACAGGCTAATTTTACTGAAAAAGTAACTGTAGCCTCTACTTTAGGTGATAATGATGCGCCTGAATTATCAACTAATTCAGCAGTTACCACATAAGTACTTCCAGGACTAACACTCTCTATCAATGAACTATTAGAAAATATATTTTGAGTTCCGTCTGCAACACCATCTTTCATTAATGTACCCATTATATAACCATCACCTGTACCGTCTGTAGTTTCGGTATCTCCAACTTCGCCAGCAAGTGTAAAGTTTGCAATTGAGAAATTTATAGGCACGCTTGTTACTGTTGATTCGAACTCTTCGTTATTTGATGGTGAAGTAATTACTAAATTTGGAGAGCTAACAAAACCATCTACAACTCTAATATTATCTATTGCAATATCCTCATCACCTGCAGTTAAACCTTCAAAAACCAACCTAACATCTACCAAATTACCTGTCCCTAAACTTACAGTAAATTCTGAGAATATATCAGTTAAGGCAACACCATCACCAATACCATCTAAATCTGTATCTTGCATAGGAGAAGAAACATTAAACCCAGTTGAAGCTGCAGTGGCAAACTGTAAAACTTTAGTAAATGAACCTGTGTTATCATAATCTACTTCTATATAAAATAAATCTCCACCATCCCAATCAAATTTTCCATCTGAAGGTTGATCTTCTGCAAGTAATAAAGCAAGCGTAAGATTTGATTTGGAAGATATATCTATATCATCAAATAATAGTGTTTGAGTTGACATTGTACATGGAGCCCCATCAGTATCCATAGCTGCAAAAAAGAATGTTCCATCTTGCCCAGAAACTTCATATGCAGAACTAATATCACTCCCATCTGTTCTTGTAAAAAAATCTCCACCATTATCATTACATGTTTCAGAGGCTGTACCAGAATTTCCTGTTTCAAAAGATTCTTGAAAAACTGTTGTTTGACCAAAACCTAAAAAGGAAAAACAAATGGTTAAAAATAAAGTTAAAATGTAATTTTTTTTCATACTTGATTTGATTTAAAAGTTGAAATGTAAATATAAGAAATATAAATTTTATTAACGAAAACGCATATTAATTAAACATTAACTAAATAAATCTCAAAAAAAATGTTTAATGTTACCTAAAAGTAAAGGATTTCATACTAGATTAAATGATTGTTAAGAACATGATATGTTTTAAGATTTATCTGTATTTTTGATACTTATCATATAAAGAATTATGAATAAAAAAGATATTAAGATTTTGTTGGTTGATGATGAACCAGATATTTTAGAAATTGTTGGATACAATTTAAAGAATGAAGGTTATCAAATATTTACCGCGGAAAACGGATTGGAAGCAGTAAAATCAGCCAAGAAAAATACCCCACACTTAATTTTACTGGATATTATGATGCCAGAAATGGATGGTATTGAAGCGTGTGAGAAAATAAGAAAAATTAAAACTCTAGAAAATGTAATTATCTCATTCTTAACCGCAAGAGGCGAAGATTACTCACAAGTTGCAGGTTTTGAAGCTGGTGCAGACGATTATATTACAAAACCCATTAAGCCAAAAGTTTTGGTTAGCAAGGTAAAATCGTTATTAAGAAGATTAAAAACAGATGAAGAAAGTGGAGAATCTCTAGTCATTGGAGACATTATAATTGATAGAGATGAATACGTCGTTTATAAAGCTGGTAAAAAGATTTCTCTACCAAGAAAAGAGTTTGAACTTTTCTCTCTTCTAACCTCTAAACCAGAAAAAGTATTTAAAAGAGAAGTTATTTTAGATACTGTTTGGGGAAATGAAGTTGTTGTTGGAGGTAGAACTATAGATGTACATATTAGAAAACTTCGAGAAAAAATTGGTGACGATCATTTTAAAACAGTGAAAGGTGTTGGTTATAAATTTGTATTAGAAGACTCTGACAAATAATTATTTTTGAAACTAAAAAAAACATATTCTTACGCACTTTGGTCTGCAGTATATTTAACAGTAATATCTGTTGCTATTTCTGCTATATCTTATTTTATACTAAGTAAACACTTAGGTTATAGTATAATTATAATTTCTATAATTGTACTATTTTTAACTTCTTTTTTTATAATACAGTATAGAGCAGAACACTTTATTTATAGGAGATTAAAAAAAATATATGAAGATGTTACGATCTTAAATGTTAACGATCTTAAAAAAGAGACAACAACAACAGATATAGATAAGCTTTCCAAAAGAATGCAAAACTATGTAGAAGGTAAACGATTAGAAATTAAAAGTTTAACCGAAATAGATTCTTTTAGACGCGATTTTTTAGGAAACGTTGCTCATGAGTTAAAAACACCTCTTTTTACTGTACAAGGTTATATTTTAACCTTATTAGAAGGCGCTGTTAATGACAAGCAAATTCGAATGAAATATCTAGACAGAGCTAATAAAGGTGTAGAAAGATTAGTGGCAGTAATTAAAGACTTAGATATGATTGCTAAATTAGAAAATGATGGCATGAAATTAAATATCGTTGTTTTTAATATCTTAGAACTTATTCAAAATGTGTTTGATTTGTTTGAAATGAAAGCAAAAAAAAGAAACATTAAATTACAATTTGATAAAATTTACGAATTTCCTGTTTTTGTAAAAGGTGACGTAGAAAAAATTGAGCAAGTAATTATTAACCTTGTGGTTAACTCTATTAAATACGGAAATCCAAATGGGACAACTATAGTTGGCGTAGAAGATTTTAATGCTAAAAAGTACATAGTAAAGGTTATCGATAATGGAGAAGGCATCAAAAAAGAGCATATTTCTCGTTTATTCGAACGTTTTTATAGAGTAGACCAAAGTAGATCTCGTGATCAAGGTGGCTCTGGTCTTGGGCTTTCTATTGTAAAACACATTGTTGAAGCTCATGACGAAAACATACTCTTAAAAAGCAAATATGGAGAAGGCTCAGAATTTTCATTCACCCTTGAAAAAGCTAGATAGGTTTCGATTACACTAAATCGAAACCAATATCTTTTCTATAATTTATCTTATCGAAATGTATCTTATTGATACTTCTATAACTTTTAGCCAAAGCTTCTTCAATTGTATCTCCTAATGAGGTTACTGCCATAACTCTACCTCCATTTGTAACAACTTTACTGTCTTTTATTGTTGTTCCTGCATGAAAAACAATTGACTCATCAACTGTATCAAAACCTGTAATTTCTTTATTTTTCTGATATGCCTCTGGATATCCTCCTGAAACCAACATAACTGTAGTAGCAGTTTTATCTATAACAGAAAAAGATTTTTGATCTAAAGTTTGATGAGCAACACCTTCAAATAAATCAAACAAGTCCGACTCTATTCTTGGTAATACAACTTCTGTTTCTGGATCTCCCATTCTTACGTTATACTCAACAACAGAAGGATTTCCATTATCATTCATCAATCCTATAAAAATAAAACCTCTATAATCTATTCCGTCTTTTTGTAAACCAGCAATTGTAGGTTTTACAACCAATTCTTCTACTTTATCTAAAAATGCTTTATCTGCAAATGGCACAGGAGAAATAGCACCCATTCCACCAGTATTTAAACCAGTATCTCCTTCACCAATTCTCTTATAATCTTTTGCAGAAGGTAAAATTTTATAATTTATACCATCTGTTAACACAAAAACAGACAGTTCTATCCCTTTTAAAAATTCTTCTATTACAACAGTAGAAGAAGCTTCTCCGAATTTTTGATTAGAAACCATTTCTTCTAACTCTGTTTTAGCTTCGCTTAAAGAATCTAAAATTAAAACTCCTTTACCTGCAGCTAAACCATCTGCTTTTAATACAAAAGGAGGTTCTAATGTCTCCAAAAAAGCAAAACCATCTGTTAAATTATCTTTTGTAAACGATTGATATCTTGCTGTTGGCACACCATGTTTTTGCATAAATTGTTTAGAAAAATCTTTACTCCCTTCTAATAATGCTCCGTCTTTTTTAGGACCAATTACAGGAATATTTTTCAACTGATTATCTGCTAAAAAGAAATCATGAACGCCATCAACCAAAGGTGCTTCTGGCCCCACAACAACCATTTTAATATCATTTTCTAAAACAATTTTTTTAACGGCTGTAAAATTGGTAGGGTTTATATTAATGTTTTTTGCAATTTTATCTGTCCCTGCATTTCCAGGAGCTACAAAAAGTTGATTAATTTTATTACTTTCTATTAATTTTAAAGCAAAAGCGTGTTCTCTACCTCCAGAACCTAAAATAAGTACATTCATGTTTATTGTGTTGTGTTGTTGTAGCTGCAAATATATTTTTAAAAAATGTAAGAAACTAAAATCCCCACTTTAAAAAGTATTTAATTGCAGATGAAAGGTGATAAAAAAATAATTTTATCCTTTTAGAGGATCCTTTTTGATGTTGATGTGTAATTTCTACTTCTGGAAAGTAAAGTATCTTTTTATTTGTTACTTCTATTTTTCTACAAATATCTGCATCTTCCATATATAAGAAATAGCGTTCATCAAAGCCTTTTATCTCTTTAAAATCGGTAGTTTTAAAAAGCATAAAGCAACCATGTATAAAATTAGGATAAAAAGATTTAGTTAAATCTTGATTTCGGTATTCATTTGTTAAAGTCTTATTTTTGGAAATCTTTAATTTTCTATTAATTAAATCTAGAATAGTAGGGTGTTTTCTACAGACATACTGAAGTTTAGTGTTAGGGTACATCACTTTTGGAGTGATAAAAGAAACGTTTTCCTCACCTCTTAGTTTGTTTATTAAACTTGTTATAACATTGCTTAAAAAAACAACGTCAGGGTTTAATATTAAATGAAAATCTGAATTAATTTTATCTAAAATTAAATTATGAGCTTTTCCAAAACCAATATTCTTACCAACAAAAATGTATTCAATTTCAGCATTTTTAAAATGTGTGCCTAAATTATTTGTAGGTGAATTATCTATTAAATAAAGCTTTTTTTTTATTGATAATTTTAAAAAGGAATCAACTGTCTTTTTTAGTGTTTCTGAATTTTCTTTATATAAAACAATAGAAGCTGTTATCATAATTAGTATGCTTTTTCTTCTCCTTTAAAAACGTTTAATACAGTTTTAATTATAATTTTAAGGTCTAACAAAAAAGACCAATTTTCAATATAAAAAATATCAAATCGAACTCTATTTTTTATATCTGAACTTGTTTTAATTTCACCTCTATAACCACTAATTTGCGCCAAACCAGTAATACCTGGTTTTACAATATGCCTTTTTAAATAATCGTCTACATCTTTTTGATATTCCAAAGATAAACTCTCTAAATGTGGTCTTGGACCAACAACACTCATGTCTCCCAATAAAACATTAAAAAACTGCGGTAATTCGTCCATACTAGTTTTTCTTAAAAAACCACCTAATTTAGTAACTCTAGTATCGTTTTTAGAAGCGTGAACTTTGTCTGATAAATCGTTTATTTTCATTGATCTAAATTTGAAACAAACAAATTCATTACCATTAATACCTTCTCTTTCTTGCTTAAAAATTAACGGACCTTTAGATTCTAATTTTACTAAAACCCAAAGAATAGGAATTAACCATGATAAAAGAAATATACACACGAATACTGAAAAGATAATATCGAAAACTCTTTTTACATAAAAATTTTCTGCAAATTCAAACGGAAGTTTATTTACATTTAAAACCATTAAACTGTCGTCGTAAAACTCTACACTTTGATTTTTACTATACAATTCATTTGAATTAGGAATTAATTTTAAGAAAATATTATTTTCTAAAGCAAACTTGTTTATTGTTTTTATTTGACCAGCAGATAATAAGGTTAAAGAACAATATATTTCATCTACATTATTTTCTCTAGCATACTCAAATACACTTTCTATATTACCTAAATAATTTTTATTTTTATAAACCTTGTTGGAGAAAAAACCTAAATACTTGTATCCTAAATTAGATTTACTCTTAAATAATTTAATAATATTTTTTGAAGAATCATCATAACCAACAACTACAGTTGTTCTGTAATTATTACCAAAAGATCTATATTTTTTTAAGAGAAAAAACCATACGAACTTAATAAATGAAATACTTAAAAAGATAGAACTTAATATCAAAAACTGATTATTAACAATGTCTCCTTCTCTAAAAATACCGAAATAGGCAAAATAACCAAGAACAAAAATTAAAAATTGTTTTGCTAATAATGTATATAGTCTAAGAAACCTTGTATACCTATAGACCTTATAAAACCCAAAAAAATAGGAAGTAATTAACCAAAAAATAGTTATGTATGATAAAAAATAAATATTTAAATATTCTAAATCATAAATAAAATAGACAATTGCATTAATTATGAATACATCTATAATTATTTGCAATGGTCTTATTAAATAAGAGTATCTTTTCTTCAAGTTTGGTAGGTTAGTTGAAACAAATATATTGTTTTAACGTAAAACTTTCTTAATCATTTTATCAATTGTAAAAAAATTTTTTGCAATTGTTTTTTGATGCTTGTAATCTACTGATTTTTCTAATAGAGATTTTAATGATTTTATTAATTCTTTTGAATCCCAGGTTGTAACAACTGAATCTAAATTATTATCAATAAATAGTTTTTGAAGTTCACTATTAGGGTCTGTAATTAAAAACACTTTACAATCTGAAGCTAATAAATTAGGCAACTTAGAAGGTAACGATCCTTTAGAAGTCCCTTCTTTTTGTGGTACTATTTGAATATCACTTTTTTGATATAACTCTTCTAAATTTTCTTTCATAACTAAATCATGAAAACGAATACTAGCTTTCTTGTTTAATCCTTCTAATTTAGTAAACTCTTCTCCCTTAGAAAATATATGAAATATAACATTCTCTATTTCTAAAGAAGCTTCTTGAAAGAAATTCAATAACTTTTCTGGGTTTTGTTTCTCACCCAAAGCGCCAGAGTACACTACATGTTTTTTATTACTAGCAAAAATATAATCTAATTTATTTGTAATATCACCTTTAACAGTTATAAACGGGTATTGAACTTCCAATTTATTCTCAGTTAATCCGTATAATTCTTTTGCCTGATCTTTCATTTCTTTAGAAAGAAAAATTAATTTACTACAACTGTTGTAACATTTTCTCTCAATTTTATGAATAAAGTAACGCACAAATTTATTTACAAACCCCTTTTTATTAATAGAATACACCTCTTGTAAATCGTGTACCATACCAACTTTTTTTAAATTACGGTTTAAAAATGGTAAAATTGATAAGAAGGCAAAACTTGGTGGAAAAATAGGTATTATAATATCCTTCTTCTTTTGGTGTTTTCTAATTTTCCTTAAAATAAAAAAAACAAAACTAAGTTCTAAAATAAGCCTTCTAACAATCGTTTTTTTTGAAAAAAATAAATATTTTCCACCTCTAATTATTTTAATTCCATTTAACTGTTCATTGCTTTCTTCTATTTTCCATTCAGGATAAAAAGGATGATAACACAACATAGTTACATTATGTCCATTATTTTTTAAAGCTACAGCAAAATCTGTATTAAATTTTCCTGTAGATATAGGTTCAGGAAAAAAAAAGGGAGATATTATTAATATGTTTTTTTTATGACTCACGTATTCTTTCTCTAATTATTTTTGCAGGATTACCAATGCAAACCTTATTTGAAGGTAAGTTTTTATAAACACTACTTCTAGAACCTACAACTGTACCGTGTTCTATTGTTATACCAGGCGCAACAAAAACATCTGTAGCCAACCAACATTCGTCTTTAATAGTAATTTTTTTTGCAAAAATAGGGAAATCAGACTTTAAATAATCATGAGAACCAGTGCATAAATAAGATTTTTGAGAGATAACAACATTTTTACCTATTTCGATCTCACCTAATGAATATAAATTCACATCATCTCCAATCCAAGAATAATCCCCAATAGAAACCTTCCAAGGATAAGTGGTTTTTACAGAAGGTCTAATAATTACATCCTTACCAATTTTTGCCCCAAATAAACGTAATAAAAAACGTCTAAATGCATACATAAACTGTGGAGAATTTTTAAAAAAAATACTTTGTATAATCCACCAAGTCTGAACAACAAAAGCATTTCTTCCTCTAAAATTTTCAGGAATCTTAGATGTATTAAGTTTTTGCATTTAATTTTAAAATTTTTATAAACTGTTCACTAAAAATAGTGATAGTAAAGTTCTCTGCAAAATACATTTTATTGTAATTACTTATTTCTAAAATCTTGGATTTATTATCATTTAAGAAAACAAATTTTTTAGTGATACTTTCTGAGTTTTTTTTATCTACTAAAAATCCATTTTTAGTATTTTCTATGATATCGACAATTCCTGCATGTTTTGTAGAAATTATTACGTTTCTAGTTGCTAATGCTTCTAAAATAGAAATTGGTTGCCCTTCCATTTTATAAAAAGTAGGCAAAACAAAAATATTACTCCAGTTTAGTAATTGTTTCTTATCATCATTATAAACAACACCAATATAGCTTGTGTTTTTAAGCTTATCAATTTTACCTAGAATATTATCTTTTAAACTAGCATCGATATTACCAGCAATTTTAGCTTCATACTTTATTTTTTTATTCTCTAATTCTTGTAAAGAATCTAAAAGCTGAAAAATTCCTTTTTCTTCCATTAGATTACTTAAATATGATATCTTTAAAATACTATTATCAATTCTTAACTCATTATCAATTAAATAATTTTGAGCAAAATTATATAATACATGTATATTTCTCTCGTCTAAAAAAGGAGTTAAATTTTGTTTTAAAGAACTTGACAATACAATTCCTTTTGTAAATCTGGAAACTAAAAAAAAGAATATTTTCTTTTTAAAACCTTTTAATTGTTGGTATTGTGCTCCTAAAAAATTACCATGAACATGAATGATTAGCTCTTTTTTTAGAATTGAAGAAAGCAAAATAAATAAACTATATTTTGTAATTCCAAAAAAAGTTTGACCTGGTGTAATGTAAATAACATCGTTTTTAAAAACTTTAAAAACACTAAAATTCACCTTTAAAAAGAAAATTAGTTTTTTGAATGAAAAACTACCTACTGCATCTTCAAAAACGGTGTAAGAAGTATTTATAAAGTCTGTATTAAAATCCGCAGAAGTATCTAAAACTTCTTTTACAACTTTGTTTGCTAGAGATACACCAGATATCGGTTTTGGAAATGGCCCAATTATTAACACTTTTTTCATTCTACTTTATTTATTTGGTTATAAAAAGAGAAATAATTTATAAAAATTGAAAAATAGATAACTCCATTTTGTCTATCTAAAATATTTTCAATAAACATTAATAATACAAAAAGTAATACAATAGATAATTGCTCAAAACTTTTAAAAACTACCAATTGTAAGTTTTTAAATAGAAAAATGATGAACAACAATAACCCAATAAAACCCGTTGCTAAAGTGGTATTTAAAAACTGATTATGAGTATTGTAATATTTACCTTTAAAAAAAAATTATTTTCTTCTAAAGTGCTTAAAACATCTTTTGTGTCGCCAATTCCATGACCAAAAAAAGGTTTTTCTTTAATAACGCTAAGAGATGTATCTATTAAATTTATTCTTAAGTTAGTAGATGAGGCTTTGGTATTATCAAACAAAACAGAAAAATCATTAAACCTATTTGATATATCTGGAATAAATTTGATAGTTATAAAAAACAACAATAAAACTAGAAATATAAAGAATGCTTTTATTTTAAATTTGATTGCTTTGTTAAAAATAATGAAAACGAAAAAAAGAACGCTCATAATTATAATCGCACTTTTTCTTGAAAGTAAAATTAAATTTAAAACTAAAAGAATATTACCTACAACTATTAATAACCTGTATTTTTTAATTTTAAATAGACTTATAGAAAAAATAATTGAAATGGAAGTAATTAATGAAGCGTAGATTGGATGCATTGAGTACCTACCTAATTGCCTAATAATTCTATAACTATAATTAAGAAAATAATTTTCTGTTACAAAACCTCTAAAGTAAAAAATAAAAAAAATTACAACAAACAAAATAAGTGTACTTGTATAAAAATACAACTTTGCTTTTAAAAATAATTTCACAGAAAAGATAGTTTTGTTTTCCTTTAAAACAAAAAAAGCTATTGGAAATAAAAGTAGAGGTAAAGATCTAAAAATATATTTTAAACCAAATGTTGTATTATTTGAGTATAATAAACTTACTACTAACATTAGAAAAACCGATGTATTAATTACTAAAAGGGTTTTAAATTTTGTTGCAGAATTAAATACTCTACTTCTCTTTTTTATTAAGGTATATATCGCTGTAATAAAAAATAAAACAACAAAAGTAGGTTTTACATTATCTGGATAAATTGGAAATAAAAAAAGATTTAAAAAAACAATTTCTGTAAATCTTTTAGAAGTTAGTGTTTTAAAATTTACCATAATTTTATTCCTTTATAGAGATAAAATAATCCTTTTGGTATTACATAAATTCCAAAAGAAACTAAAATCAATTGAGAAAAACCATTTGTAAAATCTCCTCTTAAAAAATAAACCATATGTATTGCTATAAAAAAAGCAAGTGTTTTTTTTAAGTAATCATCAGATTTTAATAATTGTAATGCTTTTGTAAAAAAGTAAGCAAAAATAAAAGCAAATAAGATGACACCAAAAATTCCAAAATTTAAATATCCTTCAGAAATAAATGGATTTGATATATTATTAAACCAAAAATCATGCTTATCAATTAAATAATTACCAATATACTGGCCAGAAGTAATTGGTTTAGCTTCCCATATAGATCTTGGTACAAAAAAGAATATTGCACTCATTAATTGTTCTCCAAAACTATATCCATAATCAGAAACGTTTTCTATAGTTGCTAAAAAATTAGCATACGCATCAAAGTTAATAGTATTAAAATTACTTAATAAAACATCTTCATTTATAGATTCTGTAATTAATTTAGGGTTAGAAATTACTTCAGAAAACGATGCGTTAACATGTGTAAAAACAGATAATATTGGCATTAATAATATGAGACTAAAATATAAAATTAATGTAGTTTTAATGTTAGTATTAAATAATTTAGGCCAAAAAAGAAACAAAATACTAAAGTAAATAGGCCCTAATCCAGATCTTTTTTCCATAAATGGATTTTTAAAAACAACAATTAACAATAAGAAAATTAGAAGAGCAGAAACTACAACTATTAGGTTCATAGATTTCTTGCCTTTTTTCTTAAAATACATTATACACAAAGCAATACCCGCTAATGGAACAGAAAATAAAACCTTAGAAATAACTATTTTAATTGATTTGGCGCTATCTAATTGAAGCTTCCAAGTTGGAGTAGATAGTTTTTGTTGTATGTAATCTAAATTAAAAATTAAAATTATAATAGAAAGTACAAGTATTACTAAAATATCAAATGGAATTTCTTTTCTTATTTGATAAGCTTTTACAAACTTATTTCTTTTTTTAAAAACAAGATAACTTATAAAAAAGACAATATTAAAAATTAATATATAAATATTAGCTGTTATCGTTTTTTGCCAATTATAAGGTAAATTATTTACATGTATTTGTAGCTGCGGATCTATCTTGGAAATTTGGGCCAAAGGGGCAATTATAAAAAATAGAATATTAAAAATTAAATATGCTGATATAAATGGGGAAAATTCTTTTTCTAAAAAAAAATGATAATACATAATCACCATTAAAACCAAGTAGTTTATAAAGAAAAAAGAGAGCACAAATAGGTTAATGTCAACCAAAAAAAACTGAATTCCTGTGACTATAAAAAACAATAAAAAAACAAAATTCTTCAAATTAGACTATTTTATGTATAACTAGTGTTTTTCTTTTAAATGAATAATATAGTCTTATAAATGCCATTAAAATATCACCAAAAATTCTTAAATAAATTAAATTCCAAAAATTAATAGTATCTGTAAAGTATAAAATTACTAAAATTAAAATATATACGACGGAAGTAAAAATTAATGAAAAATTATATTCTTTAAAATACCCAAATGCAACTAACGAACAGGTTCCTAATAAAGGTTAATGCTACAAAAGGGCAAAGAATTGTTAATAATTTTAAAGTAGGAGAAAATTGAAGCATTTCTTCACCTCCAAACCAAATCATAAAATAATCTGCCATTAGGTATATTATAAAACCTATTACAGATCCTATTATTAAAGATAAAAAGACCAGTTTTTGTAATAGCTTTTTATTTTTTGTTCTAGATATTGTTGGAAAAACTGCTTGTTGCAACATCTCGAACGGAATAACCCCTAACATGATAACTTTTAAACTTGTATCAAAACCTGTAACTTGTTCAAAAAGGCAAAATTCACCTATAAAAAATATCGTTCCAAAATTAAATACTAAAGATAAGAATCTACCTATAAAAAAAGGTAGCGATTCTGTAAAATACATTTTTAGTTTTTGAATTGATAATAATGTGAATTTTATCTTATAAAATTTAAAAAGATAAAAAACACCAGAAAACCCCATTAATAAAGAGGAAACTACAAATAATGAAATATATGCTAATAAGTTCTGTTCAGTTGTTACAAAAATAATGGTTCCAATTAACAGAAAAAGCCTTGTTAGGAAAACAATAATAGTTGCGGGTTTTAAGTTTTCTACTCCTTGAAAAAACCAAACAGGAAAAAGTACCTCTCCAATTCCGCAAAACATAAATAATAAAAGTAGTTGCTTGTAAGCATGAAATGTTTCGAAGTTTCCTAAAATAAGAATACAAATTATTGAAAAAAGGAACAACAATCCTTTAATAATAAATATTGATGAAACAATCTCATTAATTTTAAGTGTATTTTCCTTATTTTCTACAATATACTTAGCTGCATAAATATTAAAACCAAAGTTAACAATCATTAAGAAATACTGTATTACGGAATCTAACCAAGTGATTAAACCATACTTTTCGTTTCCTAAAACTCTAATTAAATAAGCTGCTAAAATTACTTTAATACCAATATTAAAAAACTTCATCAAAGTTAAATAAGAGAAGTTTTTAAGTATTATTTGAGTATTTGAATTAATGTTTTTAAGCATTACTTTTTTATAATTATATTAAAAACGTTTTGGGAAAAATTATTTATTGGTTCGTGAAAAATTTCTGTAATTTTCTTTCTTTTTTCTTTATATAAATCTTGTTTATAAACAAACGTTTTCTCTAAGAACGGAATTAAATCTTCTTTTTGTTTAATTATTTCTCCTGGCATAAAATCTGTAGGTTTATTAAATACAAACCCTCTAGAGTTTTTATATTGATCAAAATCGGATACTAGAAATGCTATTGGCTTATCTAACAGTAAATAATCTATATAAATTGAAGAAAAATCTGTAAGTAACAAATCCGTCTGATTTAATACTGAATATAAAGAAATACCTTTCCCTTCAAAATTACTATTGTCTAAAAAAAATAAATTTGAATACTTATTAAAATCCTTAACCTTCATAAAATCCATAGGGTGTAATTTTACAAAACACATAGAATTAATAGATTCAAAAAAAACATTTAATTTCGATAGTTGTTCTTTTTCTAGGAAATTATTCGAATCATCGAATTCGCCATCTATTCTAACATCTCCTATTATAGATTTTCTATAAGTAGGCATCCATAAAACTACTTTTTTAAAATCTTTTTTTTGCTTATTAATTAAGTCTAACAAGCTAAATTTACTAGAAAAAATGAAGTCGTTTCTAGGTTGACCAGAGTTTATAACATTCTCCATATCTAAATCAAAAGCTTTACTCATAATTTCTTGAAACAATTTTGATGTGGAAATTACATAATTCGACTTAGGAACTCTTTTATTGTTATCTAAATGACCAATATTTTTCAAAGGCATACCATGCCAAAGATTTACATTTATTTGTTTTTTTGATAAAGTGATATCATTAAAAACACCATGTGTATGAAAGATATACTTGGATTTTGAAAAATAATACAATCCTAATAATGATTTCTTTTTGTAAATTTTAAAATTTTTAGAAGTAGTATAATTTGATATTAATTTATAAAACTTCTCTTTATCATCACCATTTATTAACCAAATACTTTGATACTCTTTATGATGATTGATTACATAACAAAAAAAAGAAAAACTATTATCTGAAAAATCTGGAAAGCTATGAAATAACAGCGTATTCTTTTGTGGCTTAATAAATAACCTAATAATTTTTATTAGTAGTTTTAATATCAAATTATTATTATTTATTGTTCATTACAGCTTTTAACTTTGTTGTAGAAATATCAATTGTTCTAGGCAAGTATATAACTTCACAAAATTCTTTTAAATCATCAAACTTACCTTCCCAATCATCTCCCATAACAAAAATGTCTGCATTATGATTTTTAATATCTAAAGCTTTTTGATCCCAATTAGATTCTGGAATAACCTCATCTACAAATGCTATAGACTCTAATAATTCCTTTCTGTTTTCATAAGAAATCTTACATTCTTTACCCTTAACTAAGTTAAACTCATCTGTAGACAAGCCTACAACTAACCTTTTACCAAGTCTACTAGCTCTTTTAAGTATTTCTATATGTCCATAATGAAGTAAATCGAAAGTCCCATAAGTTAAAACTGTTTTATTATCATTTTCTACATTCTTAGAAAAATTTTTAAAAGTTTTTAATCCCTTATCTTTTTCAGACAATATAATTTCTTCTTCTTTTAACTTCCAATCAATATTTAGTTGAGGGTCATTATACAAAACACCTTGTTCCGAATCTACATTGTAATAATTATCACATTTATAAGATACAATTGTGTTATTTTCTAACACAGAAAAACCATGTAAAAATCCACGAGGAACAAATAATTGTTTGTTATTTTCTTCTGATAAAATACAAGAAAAATGTTGCCCATAAGTAGTAGAATTTTTCCTAACATCTACAGCAACATCTAAAACTTTACCTTTTACAACTCTAACTAATTTTGCTTGTGCAAACTCTCCTCTTTGTAAATGCAAACCTCTTAAAACACCAAATTGTGATGTAGATTGATTTCCTAAAACAAAATCAACATCTAAACCTGTTTTTTCTTTAAACTCGTTTTTATTATACTCTAATAAAAAACAACCTCTATTATCTTTAAAAAAGGTTGGTTCTATTACAAAACAATCTTTTAAATGTGTTTCTTTTA
Organism: uncultured Polaribacter sp.; assembly: GCA_905480405.1. Lineage (GTDB taxonomy): Bacteria > Bacteroidota > Bacteroidia > Flavobacteriales > Flavobacteriaceae > Polaribacter. The sequence continues at coordinate 15,348 of CAJQQH010000155.1, forward strand.
CTATCATTAAATTTTCATCAAATTTTTACCGTAACCACTTTTTAATAAGGGTTGT
>CAJQQH010000156.1 GCA_905480405.1 uncultured Polaribacter sp.
CAAAAGATATGGCAGCCGAACTTTATAAGCCTTTTGTAATTAGAAAATTAATTGAAAGAGGAATTGTAAAAACTGTTAAATCTGCTAAGAAAATTATAGATAGAAAAGAACCAGTTGTCTGGGATATTTTAGAAAATGTAATTAAAGGTCATCCAGTTTTATTAAACAGGGCTCCTACTTTACACAGACTTGGTATACAAGCATTTCAACCAAAATTAATTGAAGGTAAAGCAATACAGTTACACCCGTTAGCGTGTTCTGCATTTAATGCCGATTTTGATGGGGATCAAATGGCGGTTCATTTACCATTAGGACCAGAAGCTATTTTAGAAGCACAAATTTTAATGTTAGCTTCTCATAATATCTTAAATCCTGCAAATGGAGCTCCAGTTACTGTTCCTTCTCAGGATATGGTACTTGGTTTATATTATATGACTAAAGAAAGAATCTCTACTCCAGAAGTACCAATTAAAGGAGAAGGGTTAACTTTTTATTCACCAGAAGAAGTAACGATTGCTTTTAACGAAGAAATGGTAGACTTAAATGCTGGGATTAAAGTAAGAACATATGATGTTGATGAAAATGGTGAGCAAGTACAAAAAATTATAAAAACTACTGTTGGTAGAGTTTTATTTAATGAAAAAGTACCACCTGCTGCTGGTTATATTAATGAAGTATTAACTAAGAAAAATTTACGTGGAATTATTGGTGGTATTTTAAAAGCTACTGACATTCCTACAACAGGAGATTTCTTAGATGAGATAAAAAATATGGGATATAAGTTTGCCTTCCAGGGTGGTTTATCTTTCTCATTAGGGGATATTATTATTCCTAAAGAAAAACAATCTATGATTGACGCTGCTAATATTGAAGTAGATGCTATTGTAGGTAACTATAACATGGGTATGTTAACGCAAAAAGAGCGTTACAATCAGGTAATTGATATTTGGGGTAGAACCAATAATGATTTAACTGAGTTATCTATGAAACGTTTACGTGAAGATCAACAAGGTTTTAACTCGGTATACATGATGCTTGATTCTGGTGCAAGGGGTTCTAAGGAGCAAATTCGTCAGTTAACAGGTATGCGTGGATTAATGGCAAAACCTAAAAAATCTACAGCTGGAGGTGGAGAAATTATTGAGAACCCGATTCTTTCTAACTTTAAGGAAGGATTATCTATTCTTGAATACTTTATTTCTACTCACGGTGCACGTAAAGGACTTGCAGATACCGCTTTAAAAACGGCAGATGCTGGTTACTTAACACGTAGATTAGTTGATGTTTCTCAAGATGTTATTATTAATGAAGAAGACTGTGGAACTTTAAGAGGTTTAGAAGTTGCCCCTTTAAAGAAAAATGATGAGATTGTAGAATCTTTATCTGATAGAATTGAAGGAAGAGTTTCTTTAAATGATGTTTATCATCCAGTAACAGAAGAATTGTTACTAGAAGCAAATCAACCTATAAATTCTAAATTAGCTCTTGCAGTTGAACTTTCAGGAATAGATTCTGTTCAAGTAAGATCTGCTTTAACATGTGAATCTGTTAAAGGAATTTGTGCTAAGTGTTATGGACAAAGTTTATCTACTCTTAATAAAGTACAAACAGGTGAAGCTGTTGGTGTAATTGCTGCACAATCTATTGGAGAACCTGGTACACAGTTAACATTACGTACATTCCACGTTGGTGGGGTTGCAGGTAACATATCAGAAGAGAATAAATTAATTGCTAAGTTTGATGGTAAAGTTGTTATCGAAGATTTACGAACAGTAGTTGGTAAAGATAATGATGGTAAAGAAGTAGATATTATTATATCTAGAACTGCTGAAATCAAAATTATTGATAAGAAAACAGGAATTACTCAGAGTACAAACATTTTACCTTACGGTTCTATTATTTTTGATAAAGAAAGAAAATCTATCAAAAAAGGAGATGTAATTGTACAATGGGATCCATTTAATGGTGTAATTGTTTCTGAATTTGGAGGTAAAGTGAAGTTTGATAACTTAACACAAGGTATTAATTACTCTGTTGAAGTTGATGAGCAAACTGGTTTCCAAGAAAAAGTTATGACTGATTCTAAAAACAAGAAAATCATTGCTTCTTTAATTATTGAAGATGCTGATGGAAATGCTTTACGTTCTTATAGTTTACCAGTAGGTGCACACCTTATGGTAAGTGATGGAGATAAAGTTGAGTCTGGACATACTTTAGTTAAAATACCAAGAAAGTCTGGTAAAGCAGGAGATATTACAGGAGGTTTACCACGTGTAACAGAATTGTTTGAAGCACGTAACCCTTCTAATCCGTCTGTTGTTTCTGAGATTGATGGTGTTGTATCTTTTGGTAAAATTAAGCGTGGTAACAGAGAAATTATTGTTGAAACAAAAACTGGAGATATTAGAAAGTATTTAGTAAAACTTTCTAACCAAATTTTAGTTCAAGAAAATGATTTCATTAAAGCTGGTATGCCATTGTCAGACGGAGCAACAACTCCTTCAGATATTTTAAGAATTAAAGGACCATCTGCAGTACAAGAATACTTAGTAAACGAAATTCAAGAAGTATATCGTTTACAAGGTGTAAAAATTAATGACAAACATTTTGAAGTTGTTGTTCGTCAAATGATGCGTAAAGTTAAAATTATAGATTCTGGAGATACTTTATTCTTAGAAAACCAGTTGATCCATAAAATTGATTTTATACAAGACAACGATGCTATATACGGAATGAAAGTTGTTGAAGATTCTGGAGATTCTGAAAACCTAGTAGCAGGTCAAATTATTTCTGCACGTCAATTAAGAGATGAGAATTCTTTATTAAGAAGAAACGATCAGAACTTAGTAGAAGCAAGAGATGCTAAACCAGCAACGGCAGAACAAGTTTTACAAGGTATTACGAGAGCGTCATTACAAACTAAATCGTTTATTTCTGCAGCTTCTTTCCAGGAGACTACAAAAGTATTAAACGAAGCAGCTGTAAATGGTAAAATAGATACTTTAGAAGGATTAAAAGAGAATGTAATTGTTGGTAAGAAAATACCAGCAGGTACAGGTATGAGATCTTATGATAAAGCAATTGTTGGACCTAAAGACGAAATGGAACAAAGTTTCCAATAACGGTTTAATAGTTAATAATTTTTAAAAGTTGAATTGTTTATTGTAAATTACTTACACTATTCAATTCAACTTTTTTATTTTATAAACTTTAGGCTATTAATTTAATACAAATTTTACTTATTTATTATGGAAGAAAATCAAAACAAAGAAGGACAATTAAATATTGAATTAGATCAAGAAATTGCAGAAGGAACGTATTCTAACTTAGCAATTATTAATCATTCAATGTCAGAATTTATTGTAGATTTTATAAATATTATGCCAGGTGTACCAAAGGCAAAGGTTAAATCTAGAATTATTTTAACGCCCCAACATGCTAAACGTTTAGCAAAAGCTTTAGCAGATAATGTTAGAAAATTTGAGCAGCAACACGGAGAAATTAAAGACTCTGAAAAACCTGTAGTTCCTATGAGTTTTGGACCAACAGGACAAGCATAAAAAACAACTGTAAAAAAATAAGTATAAAAAAATAAGTATAAAAAAAGTGAAACTATATAGTTTCACTTTTTTTATATAAAGACATTATGTCTTTTATATTTGTCTTGTTTTATTTAATAACCAAAAGTCTGCTAAAACTAGTGCAGTCATTGCTTCCACAATAGGTACAGCTCTTGGTACTACACAAGGATCGTGTCTTCCTTTACCTGTTATCTCTGTAACTTCACTTTCTGAGTTAATTGTTTGTTGAGAGCTCATAATTGTTGCAACTGGCTTAAAAGCTACTCTAAAGTAGATATCCATTCCGTTGCTAATTCCACCTTGTATACCTCCCGATAAATTAGATTGGGTAGAACCATCCGCATTAAAAATATCATTGTGCTCAGAACCTTTCATTTTTGCACCACAAAAACCACTACCAAACTCAAAACCTTTTACAGCGTTTATTGATAGCATTGCATTACCTAATTGCGCATGTAATTTATGAAAAATAGGCTCTCCTAAACCTACAGGAATATTTTGTGCTACACAAGTTACTGTACCTCCAATTGTATCTCCTGCTTTTCTGATTTCTTGAATTTTAGAAATCATTTTTTCTGCTGATTTTTCATCAGGACAACGAACAATATTACTTTCTGTTTTAGAAAAATCTAAATCTTGATATGGTTTATCAATAAATATATCGCCAACAGAAGAAGTAAAAGCATTAATATTCATACTACTGATTAATTGCTTTGCTAAAGCGCCTGCAACTACCCAATTTGCTGTTTCACGAGCAGAACTTCTTCCGCCACCTCTATAATCTCTTGTACCATACTTTTTATCATACGTATAATCTGCATGAGACGGTCTGTATACATTTGTATTATGGTTATAATCTTTAGATTTCTGATTGGTGTTTTTAATAATGAAACCAATAGATGTGCCTGTTGTTTTTCCTTCAAAAATTCCTGAAAGAAACTCAACTGTATCAGGTTCTTTACGTTGTGTAACAATTTTAGATTGCCCAGGTTTACGTCTGTTTAACTCATTCTGTATAGCCTCAAAATCTAGCTTTAAGCCTGCAGGAAAACCATCTATAACACCACCAATAGCAGTTCCATGAGATTCTCCATACGTGGTTACTTTTAATAAATTTCCGAAAGAATTAAACGACATAAATTATATAATTAGAATAATGAATACAAATATAATAAACTAGCATACAAGAATTATAAGTTTGATACTTTTTGTAATGATTTCTAAAAATTAATTTTAAACTATAATCATTGATTATTAGTGCACTAGGAATAGTTTTAAATGATATTCAAAAAAATATTAAAAATAATGTGTTTTTTGTTTGATGAAATTAAAAAAGCTTTCTATATTTGCAGCCGCATTCAGAGAATATCTGATAAGACGCACTGGAGAAATGGCAGAGCGGTCGAATGCGGTAGTCTTGAAAACTATTGACTGTAACAGGTCCGGGGGTTCGAATCCCTCTTTCTCCGCTTAGAGAATCATAATTCTCTCTAAAAGCCCATAAACATTATGTTTATGGGCTTTTTAACTTTCCACAATTATCAATAAAACAACGTTTAGGTGACCAATTAGGGGTACTTTTGTGTGTTTTAAAGTGATCTATAATCTGGTTTAGTTTGCTGTTAATTCATTGGTTACAGTTGTATTTGTAATTAGTTTTTGTGCATTTATTTCGAATTAATAACTTACACCTATGAATAATTTATTTTCTTTCATCTTTTATATCAAGCGTAGTAAGGCAGATAAGAACGGAAAAGTGAACTTATACTTACGTATAACGATAACTGGATAACGTTCAGAGCATAGTATTTCAAAAAAAGTTGATGTAAATAAATGGGTAGAGGCAGCAGTTAAGCTAAAAAGTGGTTCATCAGAAGCTCAACCAATATATAGATGATATTGCAAATAAGATTCACAAAATACTCCAGAAGTTAGTGGAAGAGAATAAAAAAAAAAATACTACTCTTAGAATAAAAAAATAGTTAGCTTGTTATTTTCTCAGGGCAACTCAATGCTGTGACAAAGAAATTCGTGAGCACAAAAGAGTATACCATTTGTATGCTCTTTAAAATATTCTCTTACTAGTACCAAATCCATAATTATGGAGTATCAATAGTAACAACTGATGAAGCATTGTAAGCTTCATTTTTTAGAGCATACATTTGTTTATTTACTTCTTGATAAAAACCCAATTCCTAAAATTGTATCACTGGTAATGTAGAAGCGGGAGTAATAGAAGCTGTTAATGCAATGGACGCAGTATCGGCAGCGGAATATGGTAGTTGGCGGTTGCATCATTCTCAAATGTTGAGAATTCATTCACAAAATCTAATTCTGATGCTCCCATCACTACTTTAAAATGTGTAGTTCCATTTGGAGCAGCAACACGAATGGTTGGAGGAAATGCTGCAATTGTTAAAGTTGCATCTCCGATAATTCTATCAAAAGCTTTACTATAAGCAGCAAATAATGTGGACCCTAATTTACCATTCAAATTGAATTAAAATCCTTCCAATAAACTCAATTTTCCATCTTGTAAATTTCTCAAACCTCTTTCGTTTACTGCATCAGTTTTAACGATTGCCACAAGGTCTTTTGTCAATCTACTTACCACACGTTTGTCTTTTGCATTTTGCAAGAGCACACGAATGGCATTTCGTAAAACTTTACCACCTTTTCCTGCGCGTCCAAACTCAGAACCATTTTCTCGAGTTCTTTGAAATGCTGTGTCATTTTGAATTCTACTTTTATCCACGCCTCCTTTTTCACGAGCTAAGTGACCATCTCCAGTTTTGTAAAACGAGATTCGTCCAATAGTTCCTTTCAATTTGATAATTCCTGTTTGCTTTGCCATAATATTATATTTTTTGATTATGAAATCAAATCACGTAACTTTATAGCATATTGTAAAAAATTCCGTTAATGACCATCCATTCCTATACAACTAGAAACCTCTTTTTATTCGGTTTTTAATAAAGGTGATCGCAGTCTTCGGTATGGATAAAGCATTATCAATTTAAAGAGAGCTTGTATTTTCCGAAAGATATTCTGCGCATCACAGGTAGGATTGAACGTTATGGGCACAATCTATTAAATGAGATAAAATGTTTCTTAGGTAAAGAGCCGCATCAATTTATTACAATCAATGAATTTTAAGAATATTTGGGTATTCAGATAGGTTTTGTAAATCAGTACATTTTAGACTAAAACTTAGGAGTCTAATTCGGTGTCAGTTCGTAAATTTAAAACTTATTATAAAAAAAAGAATTAGAGAATCAAATGCTCTCCAAAAACCATAAAAATATTGTTTTTGGGGGAATGATTATTAAAAAGAATTTGTTAAATATTTTTTAGTAAAATAGGCTTTATTTTTTTAAAGAAAATATTTTTAGAATACAATAAAGAAGGCTTTCGAATTATATTTTAGGGTTAAAATCTACAAGTTCAATGATTATAAAAATGTTTCATATTGAAACATAAGTATAAAATTGATCTGATTTTAGTATAAAAAGGAACAATATCAGAAATTTTATAAAATTTAGGGGGATATATTTGTATTAATCAAATTGATAAAATAATATTGATTCTAAATAATTAAAATAATGAGCAAAGTAGTCGTATTAACAGGTGCAGGAGGTGTATTATGTAGCACTTTAGCACATGCATTATCTAAACAAGGGCATAAAATAGCTGTATTGGATTTAAAAAAAGAGGCTGCAGATAAAGTAGCTCAAGAAATTAAAGCAGCAGGGGGGATTGCTATAGGTATAAAGGCAAATGTTTTGGAGAAAACATCTTTAGTTGCAGCAAAAAATGAAGTAAATAATAAATTAGGTAGCTGTGATATTTTAATTAACGGAGCAGGTGGAAATCACCCTTTGGGTACAACATCTAATACTCATTTATTAGAAGAAGACTTAAAAAATACTACGGAAGGTTTTAAAACGTTTTTCGATTTAGACCCTAGTGGAATTGAATTTGTATTTAACCTAAATTTTATAGGTACTTTATTACCAACTCAAATTTTCGCAAAAGATATGGTTGGAAAAAAGGGATGTAGTATTTTAAATATCTCGTCTATGAATGCGTTTACTCCTTTAACCAAAATACCTGCATATAGTGGTGCAAAAGCAGCAGTTTCTAATTTTACACAATGGTTGGCGGTACATTTTTCTAAAGTTGGTATTCGTGTGAACGCATTGGCTCCTGGTTTTTTCTTAACGGATCAAAATAGAACTCTATTAACTAATGAAGACGAAAGTTTAACTCAAAGAGGTCAACAAATTATAGATCAAACTCCAATGGGAAGATATGGTAATCCCGAAGACCTAATTAGCACAACACTTTATTTATGTGATGAGGCTTCATCTTTTGTAACAGGAGTTGTAATACCTATTGATGGTGGTTTTAGTGCATATAGTGGTGTTTAACTAAATAAAAATAAAAAATGGAACAAACATGGCGTTGGTACGGGCCAAAAGATCCCGTATCGTTATTAGATATAAAGCAATCTGGAGCAACAGGAATTGTATCCGCATTACATCATATTTCTAATGGTGAAGTATGGACAATAGAAGATATTAAAAAGAGGAAAGAAATTATTGAAAGTGTGGGTTTAACTTGGAGTGTAGTAGAAAGTATTCCAGTTCATGAAAATATAAAAACACGTTCAAATAACTTTCAATTGTACATAAAAAATTATATTGAAAGTATTGAAAATTTAGCCCAATGTGGTATTAATATAGTATGTTATAACTTTATGCCAGTTTTAGATTGGACTAGAACTGATTTAGGGTTTTCTGTTAAAGATAACTCAAAAGCACTACGTTTTGATGTTACAGCATTTGCTGCCTTTGAATTATTTTTATTAAAACGTCCAGGGGCAGAAACAAGTTACTCTAAAGAACAGCAAATAGAGGCAAAGGCTTATGCTGATTCACTTACAAAAAATGAAAAAACAACCTTAATTAATAATATTATTGCTGGTTTACCAGGTGCAGAAGAAGGTTATACTTTAGAACAGTTTCAAACAATACTTGATACTTATTCAGAGATAGATGTCTCAAAATTAAGAGAAAATCTTGTTGAATTTCTTAAGGAAATTATTCCAATAGCTGCACAAAATAATGTATTGATGTGTATTCATCCAGATGATCCACCATATCCAATTTTAGGATTGCCTCGTGTTGTTAGCACAGAAGAAGATTATGCCTATTTATTTTCACAGGTACCTGCAAGAGCCAATGGAATAACTTTTTGTACAGGGTCTTTAGGTGTTAGACCAGAGAATAATTTAGTTCAAATATTTAAACGTTTTGCAGATCGTGTTCACTTTTTACATTTAAGAAGTACCCAAAGAGATGAAAAAGGTAATTTTTATGAAGCGAATCATCTAGAAGGTGATGTGGATATGTTTAGTATTGTCAAAGAAGTTGTTATTGAAGAAAAAAGAAGAAAAGATTTAGGGATGATTGATAGTCTAATTCCTATGAGACCAGATCATGGTCATCAAATGCTTGATGATTTAAATAAAAAAACAAATCCTGGGTATTCAGGGATTGGTAGATTACGCGGGTTGGCTGAATTAAGAGGGCTAGAATTAGGAGTATCAAAAAGTCTTACTTCTCTTTAATAAAAGAATAAACTCCTCCTTTCTTCTACTGAAATTGCCTTTTCCTATTTTAAAAGACATATCGTTTCAAAAAATACCTATAAAATATTAGTTTTTATAGGTATTTCTTTTTAAGAATTCGCTTGGTGTCATTCCATATTGCTTTTTAAATGAGGTAGTAAAGTAATTATGCGAATTAAAACCTACAGCAAAACTAATTTCGTTCATCCTATAATTACCTGTTTTCATTAATTTAACAGCATGTTTTAATCTTTCATATCTAATAAATTCAGTTGCAGATTGATTTGTTAAGGATTTTAATTTTCTATGTAAAGTAGTTCTACTCAAACTCAATTCACTAGCTAATATTTCTACCGAAAAGTTAGTATTAGAAATATTCAATTCAATAATCTGGGCAGCTTTTAAAATAAGTTTCTTGTCAATATCCATTTGATCAACTTTTTCCTCCCAAACCTCATTTATATTAATAAATGATTCTCTTAAATTTTTTCTAGATTCTAATAAATTAATAATCTGTATAATTAAATGTTTATCGTCAAAAGGTTTAGATACATATGCATCTGCACCAGAAGAAAGACCAGAAATTCTATTTTGCACACTTTCTAATGCGGTTAATAATATAATTGGGATATGACTGGTTCTTACATCTTTTTTTACTGTTTCACAAAGTTCAATTCCATCCATTTCAGGCATCATAATATCAGAAACAATTATATCAGGAAAAAGAGAGTGAATTTGTTCTAAAGCCTCTACACCATTTTTTGCCTTAGAGATTTTAAAATAATCACCTAATACGTTACTTAAATAATTTAATAATTCAATATTATCTTCAACAATTAGTATTAATGAATCTTGATGTAAAGTTTCAGGTTTTTCAACTTTATCTTCAAATTCTATTAAATCAGTTTTATGTAAGCTCTTATGATAGGTTTCTGAACCACTTATATCTTCATCAAGATCTAATTGTTCACAAGGTAAAATAATGCAGAAAACGGTTCCTTTGTTTTCTTCCGAAACTACTTTTAAACTAGCATTGTGTATGTTAATATATTCTTTTGTTAAATCTAGCCCTATTCCTGAACCTTGTATTTCTTGACTGTCCATTTGGTAAAACCTTTCAAAAATATTTGAAAGGTTTTCTTTAGAAATACCAACACCTGTATCAGATATAGATATTTCAACAAAGTCTTTAATAGTAGGTTTCCCAATTATAAATTCATTACCATTATTAAATTCAATATTAGTTTTGGAGTTGTATTTTATTTTAATTTCTACTGTGGATCCATCAGGACAATATTTAAATGCATTTGAAAGAATGTTATAAATAACCTTGTCAAGTTTTTTATAGTCAAAATCTATTTTAAGTGAACGTATATCAGATTTAAAATTGTAAACAAATCCTCTATACTTAGCATGCTCTGTAAAGTAGTCAAAAACACTTTTTGTAAAAACAACAATATCTCTGTTAGTGAGGTTTAATTTTAATTTACCTGAATCAATTTTACGGAAATCTAAAATTTGATTGGTTAACCTTAAAAGGCGTTCAGAATTGTTTTTTACAAGAGTTAATTGATTAAAAAGTGAGTCGTTTTTTTCATAATTATTTAATAGCCTTTTAACAGGTCCTAAAATCAAAGTTAATGGAGTTCTAAATTCATGAGTTATATTTGTGAAAAATTGAAGTTTAGCTTGATGTAGACTTTCTTCACTTTCATTTTTTATTTTCTCTAATTGTATTTGATTTTTTAGTTTTTGACGGTTTCTAGCTTCTTTTTTTACATACATTATTAAAATTGATGTTATTAAGATATATGCCAAAAAAGAATACCAACGTTTCCAAAAAGGGTATGTAATAGTTATTTTTAATGTAGTTGGAATTTCATTCCAAATATCATCATTATTTGAGGCTAAAACCTCAAAGGTGTAATTACCTGAAGGTACATTTGTATATCTAGCTGGACCGTTAATATCTGTCTCTACCCAGTTTTTATCAAAGTTTAATAAGCGATATTTAAAACTGTTTTTATCAGGGTCAATATAATTGTTTGCTGCAAGTCTAAAACTAAAAGAGTTTTGATTATGATTTAATTTTATTGTTTTTGAAGTATTTATATTTGATTTTAAGATTTTATTTTCTTGTTCAGGTAAAATTTCTTCATTACCAACATAGAAATTAGTAATAATTGCCTTAGGTTTAATAGTATTACGAACTAAAATGTCATCTGGTCTAAAATATATAAAACCATTTGAGCCTCCAAAAAACATGAAACCATTTTCTGAAAAAAGACCTGCATTTGGTGTAAAACTATTATTAAAAATTCCTTCTATATGCCCAAATGTTAAAACTTTATTTGTCTTTGGAAGAAATTTACAAATTCCATTATCTGTTGCTAACCACAAATTAGAATTAACGTCTTCAAGTATGGTGTATATATCATTACCCGGTAAATTATTTTTAGTTGAAAAATGTTCAAATGTCAAACTTTTCAAAGATAACTTATCTAAACCACCACCATTTGTACCTATCCATATATTACCTTCAAAATCTTCAAAAATAGAATAAATATAGTCTGCAGATAAACTATTAGGATTATTATCTGAATGTAAGAAACGAATAAATTCTTTAGAGTTTTTCTTTAATAAGTTTAGTCCTTTCTCACTAGCAAACCATAAATTACCAGTACTATCTTCTATGATTTTTCTAATATGATTATCTGAGATAGATTTTTCTACTAAAGGATTGTGTTTATATTGTTTAAAAGTTTTTTTTGTAAAAGAATAATAAAAAACCCCTTGCTGGTAATCACTAACCCAGATACCATCTTCCACTGGAAGCATAGAAGTTATTTGAAGTCCGTTATTAAATGGGGTGATCAGTTTTTTGAATTTTTTCTGACTCTTTTCTTTGTATAAAATACCATCATCACGAGTTCCAACCCATATTCTTTTTTTAGTGTCAAATACAATTGACTTGATGTTCTCTATTTTTTTGCTTTCATAGAAGACTTCGACTTCTGTAGTTTCATTTTTATGTTCATTATATTTAATTAGTTTTCCAGATTCAGTCCCAATCCAAATATGTATAGCATCTGGGTCTGGAGCAAAAGCTGTAATAATATTATTACTTCTAGAAATGTTTTTATTTGATTGTGTAAAATGTGTTACAGAATTTTTAAACTCACTATGATAGCTTAGTCCACCTAACCAAGAACCAATCCAAACAATATTATTTGAATCTTTAAACAAAGACCATATAGATTGATGTTGTAGATTAGGTTGGTTTTTAGAGTTAATTATTTTAACCAAATTAAGATTGTCCATTATAGCAATTCCATCGTAAGTTCCAATCCATAATTTACCATCGTTAGACTTAATAATGCTTCTTATGCGATCACTTAAAAACTGTGTACTTTTATTATAATGATTTAATAATTTGCCATTTACATCAAAACACATTAATCCTTGTTTATCATAACCAATCCAAATATGATCATTATCTGAATAAAATGATCTTGGATATCCAGAAATACTTTGTGTGAAAAATTGAAATTTTAAAGAGTTTTTAGTTTTAAAATAGACTTTTCCGTTTTGAAAAACAATCCAGATATTTTCTAAGTCGTCCATATATAATAAACGAGGACGAGATTTATTATTATCAATATTAATGTATTCAGCTTTATCAAGATTAGCATTTAGTTGAGCAACTCCTTTTTGATCTAAAAGCCAATAATTTCCATCTAAAGTTTGAATTAATTTATCAATATTATCACCTATTGGTTTATCTTGTTGTGTTTTAATTGATAGCCTTGTAAAATCATCAAAAACGGGATTGTATTTACAGATGCCATTCTCAGTAACTATCAATAAATCTCCTTCTTTATTACTTATAATCTGGTTAATCCTGTTTGTAGATAAAGTTTTTATGTTTGATTGTGAGTAGCTATATCTTTTAATTTTATTAGAGTTATACTTAAATAAACCATTATTGGTTCCAAACCAAATAAACCCTAGATGATCTTCACTTATACACATTACTGATGTAATGGAAACACCTCCTTCTGGGCTTACACCAGTTAAAGAAATAATAGGTTCATTTTGTGCATTTGTAAAAAAAGGTAAAAGAAATAGAATAGATAAAAGTAGGAGTATTCTCATTTTAAGCATATGTATATTGCTAATATAAAAAAAATAGACGCACTTTTTTTTAAATTTTTTAATTATTGTATCACAAATGTTTTTTGCTGCAACATGTTTAAAAATTTGAAATATTTTTAATAAAAAATGAAACATTAGAGATGAAAAAGTATAAATAGCACATTTATATTTGTCAGAGTAAAGTTATCCTATTAAAATAAATATGAAGAATATTTAATAATAAAAGATGATTTACAGAAAGATTAAATTTAAACACGAACTAAATTAACTAAACAGCAATGAAGCTTTATTCAATTTTATCTAAATCAAATTACCTTTTACTGTTCTTTTTCTTTACTCAAATATGTGTCGCTCAAAATTCAATAATTAGCGGAAGCATAAAAGGCAATTCAGGAGAATCATTACCAGGTGTTAGTGTTGTTGTTAAAGGTACAACTACAGGTGTTGCCTCTGACTTTGACGGAAATTACTCAATTACTGTAAAAGAATCTTCAATATTAGTATTTCGTTTTATTGGTTATAAAACATTAGAGATGCCTATTACAAATAAAAAAATATTAGATATTATCATGGAAGAAGATGTGAATTCTCTTGATGAAATTGTTATTGTTGGTTATGGTACACAAAAGAAAAGTGACATCACTGGTACAGTAGCATCTTTAGATCAAGAAAGGTTAGAATCACTTCCAAACGTAGATATATCGCAAGCAATACAAGGTGCAATACCAGGTATTTCTATAACTACCGTTTCAACAGGAGCAGCACCAAGTAATGATGATACTTCAATTGTAATTAGGGGTAAAAATTCTATTTTAGCTAGTAATGGGCCATTAATCGTTGTTGATGGTGTTCCATATCAAGGTCAGCTTAGAGATATTAGCCCAAATGATGTTAAATCTTTAGAAATTCTTAAAGATGCGTCTTCAGCAGCCATTTATGGATCTCGTGGAGCTAATGGAGTTATATTAATAACAACAAAAGGTGGGATAGAAGGAAAAACAGTTATTAAGTATGACGGTTATAGTTCTGTTCAAAAATTATCAAATTTACCTCACTTAATGAATGGGGAAGAATTTTACAACTTTAAACTAGAAAGAGATCCTAATGCTATTACGGTTTCAGAGCAAGAAATATATGATAATAAATCATGGGTTTCTTGGCCTGATATCGCTTTACGAGATGGTTTTAGTCAAAATCATAATGTATCTGTATCAGGTGGTTCGTCAAGCACAAAATTTTATACAGCTTTTAATTTGTTAGATGTAAAAGGAATCGCTATTAATGATGACTATCAAAGGGTATCTACAAGGCTTAATTTAGATTCTAAAATAAACGATTGGCTAACATTAGGAACAAGAACTACATTAACTTATGGAGATCAAAGTGGTATTTCTGCAGATTTTGAAGATATTTATTGGATGAACCCTTTGACCAAACCATATAATAATGATGGTAGTTTAAATATTTATCCTTGGGAGGAAGATACGTTTTGGAGCAATCCTTTAGAAGGGATTTTTATGGAAAACACAAGTACTTCTATGCAAATTGTTACGAATAATTTTTTAAATGTAGAAGTTCCGTTTATTGAAGGGTTACAATATAGAATAAATACAGGGTATAGACACAGAACTACTGATTCTAGAACATATCGTGGAAGAAATACTACAGAAGGTTTTGAAAAACAGGGATCATCAGATGTTAGCCGTCAATTAATTAAAAGTTATACTATTGAAAATATACTTTCTTACAATAAAGATATAGGTAAGCATAGGGTAGGTTTAACTGCGGTTTATAGTACAGAAGAAAATGAAAGGAGTACCAATAGTTTGAGTGCAGAAGGTTTTCCAAATGATGTGTTAGGTTCTTATGGAGCCTCCCAAGCAGCTTTAATTGAACCTTCTTATGAGTATAGAAAAACAAATCTTATTTCTCAAATGTTTAGAGCAAATTATGGTTATGATGATAGATATTTAGTAACATTTACTGTAAGAAGAGATGGCTTTTCTGGTTTTGGAGATGGTAAAAAATGGGGTACTTTTCCTTCACTAGCTTTAGGATGGAATATAACAAATGAAGAGTTTTTTAAGAGCAATGTAATAACTAATTTGAAATTGAGAGGTTCTTGGGGTAGAAATGGTAACCAAGCAGTTGGTGCATACCAAAGTATAGCGCAATTTAGAATTTTTGACAATGTTACAGGAAACACTACTGCTCCTGGATATATAACTTCAACATTAGGTAACCCAGATTTAAGTTGGGAGACAAGTGAATCTTTTAATCTTGGACTAGATTTTGGATTACTTAATAATAGAATAACAGGAGACATAAATTATTATAATACAAACACATCAGATTTATTACTTAACAGATCTATATCTCCTGTACATGGGTTATTTGAAATTACTCAGAATATTGGTAAAACTAATAACAATGGTGTAGAAATATCACTAAACTCTACCAATATTAGAACAAATAATTTTTCTTGGTCTACAAGAGGAAATATTGCTTTTTTACAAAATAAAATAGTATCACTATATGGTAACGTTGATGAAAATGGTAACGAGATTGACGACCTTGATAATAATTGGTTTATTGATAAGCCTATTTCAACTAATTATGGTTTTCAGTATGATGGAGTTTGGCAACTTGATGAAGCTGATCTAGCGGCTGTTTATGGAACTCAACCAGGTTATGTGAAAATAAAAGATGTGAATGGCGATTTTGTTATTAATGGAGATGATAGAGTTATACAAGGACAAAGGGATCCTAAAGTTGTTTGGGGTTTAACTAATAATTTAAAATATAAAAACTTTGGGTTAAACTTTTTTATAACTGGTGTAAGTGGTAATACTAAGTCAAATAGTTTATGGAATACAGATGTATACCAAGGTGTAAGACGTAATACTGTTTATCGTGATTGGTGGACACCTGAGAACCCAACCAATACAATTTTTGCTAATGATGAACTTGCCAATTCTCAAGGAGGATTTCAAGCAACTCGCTATGAAGATGCTAGTTTTATTAGACTAAGAGATATTACTATATCTTATGATTTATCAGATGAATTATTAGAAAAATTGAAAATAAGTAAATTGAAATTTTATGTTACTGGTAGAAATTTAGTAACAATAACAGATTGGACTGGTTTAGACCCTGAATTAGGTTCTGGAAATGCAAGTGATAGTAATGACGGACAGCGCTCTGTGCCTCTTGTTAAAGAATATGTATTAGGACTTAATATCGGACTTTAAAATAATATAACAACTAAATAATATGAAAATTTTAAACTATAAAATAACATTCATAGCATTGTTTATGCTAGTAAATATTAGCTGTTCAGAAGATATTCTTAACGAAAAGACACCGTCTATTGTTACTGCTAATTCTCTATTTCTGGATATAGCAGGATTTGAGGCTGCACTAAATGGTTTATATGCCAGAGTTAGAATGGAACGTGAAGGAAGAGCTACTAATTCTAGCGATAGAAGTTCAGACAGATTACGTGCAGAAATGTTTGTGAGTGGTACAGACAACATGTGTACAAATCATCGTGATGGTTGGGGTAGAGTTGCAGAACCATGGGGTGAAACAAATAACGCATTTAATGCTGAAATTAAAGGAAATTTTGAGTGGCTTTATAGTATAATTAATTCTTCAAATACAATTATAGCTAGAGCTCAAAATGATGATGTTGATTGGGGAAGTGACATTGAAAACAAAAATCGTGTTACAGCTGAAGCCAGAGCGATAAGAGCATGGGCTTATAGACATTTAACATTTACTTGGGGAGATGTTCCTTTGACTTTAGAAGAGTCTAATGGTTCAACTATTAAAACAGATTGGGAAAGAACACCAATTTCAGAAGTAAGAGAACAGATTGAATTAGATTTACTTTTTGCTGAACAATACATTCCTATTTCTCCAGTACCTGGTAGAATAAGTAAAGGTGCTGTACAACATTACCTTGCTGAATTATATCTTATTTTAAACAATCCAGATGAGGCAATAATTTTTGCGAATAAAGTTATCAATACCTCAGAGTATGCACTTATTACACAAAGATATGGAGTAAAGTCTGGTGAACCTGGAGTGCCGTTTATGGATATGTTTTATGAAGGAAATAGTAATAGAGAACAAGGAAATACGGAGGCTTTATGGGTTTGGCAATGGGAATTTGCAACAATTGGAGGAGAAGGAAGTAACATGAGACGTTGGCATACAAGTAGATATAATGATATAAAAATTGGAGGTATAACACCCTTAGAACTTACAGTAGAAAGAGGTGGTAGACCTAGAGCAAGAATGTCACTTACAAAATTTGCAATGGATCTTTATGAAATAGGAGATGATAGGTTTACGAACCATGTTATAAGAAAGTATTTTATATTAAAAGATGCTTCACAAAATTTACCTGCAGTATCAGATGCATTACCAAGTGGTTATAATTATGGAGATAAGATAGAGTTAGATTGGAGTGAACCGATTACTAATGCCACAAGAAATAGACTAGATTGGCCATTCAGTAGAAAGTTCGAATCTGGAAATGAACTTGATATTACCGCAGCTTATCAGTATAACGATCAAGTATATTTAAGATTAGCAGATACGTATCTTTTAAAAGCTGAAGCTCAGTTTATGGATGGTGATTTAGAAGGAGCAAAAAATACGTTAAATATAATTAGAGAAAGATCTAATGCAACACCTATTACAGCAGCTGATGTAAATATAGATTTTATTTTAGATGAACGTTCACGAGAATTAGTTCTTGAAGAACATAGAAGATATACTTTACTTAGAACAGGTAAATGGCTAGAAAGAACCAGAATGCATAATTTTAATGGAGGTGAAAATATTCAAGAAAGAGATAAGTTATTACCAATTCCACAAAGTGTAATTGATGCTAATTTAACACTTGAATTCCCTCAAAACCTAGGGTATTAATTAGAATTTAAAGCCAACTTCTAAAGTAAGTTCAATCAACATATTTCTTTAAAATTTTTCTGAATTTTTAATTCAGCAGGGATTTTCAGCTCTAAAAAGTACTGGGATTTAATAACGAAAATAAAATATTTAAAAATAAAACACAAAATGATTATAAACAAAAACTCAAAATCATTAATTCATATGCTTTTATATGTTTTGATAGCATTAGTTTCCTCTTACAGTGGATTTTCACAAGCGGAGAATATTGCAGAATATCGCATTGTAACACATTCTTCTTCTATTGATGCTAACCAAACAGGTCACCTTGTTGTAGATGGTAATTCAAAAACCTATTGGGAAGCACATTATAAAGATAAAAATCAATTTTTATTAATTGATTTAGGTTCGAAACAAAAAGTAAACACTCTTAATATCGAATGGGGTGTGAATTTTGCAACTGAATATACAATCTCATTAATATCTGATAAAAATTCAGTTGAGGTTTTTAGTACTGATAAAGGTACAGGTGGAAATCAAGTTTTAGATCTTCAAGGAAAGGAAGTTCAGTTTGTAAGAATTGATATTTCTAAATCAAATGATCCTGTTCGTGGTTGTTCTATAAATGAAATTCAAGTACTTGGTAAAAGTAACAATAGATTTCAACCATCAGAAATAAATAAAATTTCAGCTAATAATTTATCATTAAACAATTCTAAATGGCGTGTACAATCTACTGCTATGGTTAATGAAGATGTAACTGAGATTTCTAATTCTGGTTATAACGATACAAAGTGGATTCCTGCTAAAGTACCAGGAACAATACTAGGAGATTATTATAATTTTGGAGCATTACCAGATCCTTTATATGGTGACAATATGCATCAGATTTCAGATGAATTCTTTTCTGGTAACGATTTTTGGTATCGTACCGAAGTTGAGTTTTCTTCTGAATTAAGAGGTAAAAAAATATATTTAAATTTTTCTGGTATTAATTATAGGTCAGATATTTATATCAACGGTAAGCAATTAGGAAGAATAAATGGTGGGTTTCTTAGAGGAGAATATGAAGTTTCGGAATTTATTCATTTAGAGAAACCAAATACGATTGCGGTTTTAGTACATCATAATGATAATTGGGTTTCGGGTACATTTAAAATTTTAAAAAAGAAAATAGGATCTAGAATATCAAACGGAGATATGTTAGGTCTTGATGGTCCAACTTCATTAGCTTCTGCTGGTTGGAATTGGTTACCAATTATAAAAGGAAGAAATAATGGGATTTGGAATAACGTGAACTTTAGAGTTGGTGGTAATGTTTCTATAAAAGATCCATGGGTTTCTACAAAGTTTCCTTCAAAAGATTTAAAGAAAGCAGATTTAACAATAAGTACAGAGCTTAAGAACGCTTCTTCAAAAGCGATTAATGGAAAACTAATTGCAAAGTTAAATGGTAAAATAACATTACAAGTTGCTGTAACAGTTGCTGCTAATGAAACAAAGACAGTTACACTAGACAAATCTAAGTTCTCACAACTTACCATAAAAAAACCAAAACTTTGGTGGCCAAATGGGTATGGAGAACAAACGCTTCAAGATCTTGATTTAGAGTTTATTGTTGATGGTCAAGTTTCTGACCAGAAAAATATAAAGTATGGTATTCGTGAGTTAGAATATAAAATACAAGATGGAATTTTATTTATCTATTGTAATAAAACGAGAATTTTACTAAAAGGTGGAAACTGGGGGTTACCAGAAGCAATGATGCGAATGGATTATGCGGGGTATGATTTACGTGTTAAATTACACAAGGATGCTAATTTTAATATGATTCGTAACTGGATTGGTATGACAAATCATGAGGAGTTTTACCAAGCTTGTGATAAATATGGTGTTTTAATCTTTGATGATTTTTGGATCGCAAATCCTAAAAATGGTCCAAATCCTAATGATTTAGACTTATTTATGGAAAACGCTAATGATAAAATTAAATGGGTACGTAAACATCCATCATTAGCTTTTTATTGTGGTCGTAATGAAGGGATTCCATTATTAGAATATGATCAAGCTATGAAAAAGCAAACAGAGCTATTAGATGGTACACGTCATTATGTTCAGAATTCTGCAGCAGGAACTTTAAGCGGTTATGGGCCTTATGAAGTAAAGTCTCCAGAATGGTATTTTAAAAGAAGGGGTGCAACTTTACATAGTGAAATAGGGATTATTGCGATTCCGGAGATTGAGAGTTTACGTAAAATGATGCCTGAAAAAGATTTATGGCCAATCAGTGACATGTGGGCTGTTCATAATTATCAAGATTCTCGTTCTCATAAATACACAAATACTATTGAGAGTAGATATGGAAAAGCTACTAGTGCAGAAGATTATAGTAATAAAGCTCAGTTGTTAAATTACGAAACAGGTAGGGCTATGTTTGAAACACTACAATCAAAGCAAGGAAGTGGAATGATTTTATGGATGAGTCAATCTGCGTGGCCTTCTTTAATTTGTCAATTATATGATCATTATTTAGAATATACTGCGTCTTATTTTGCAGTAAAGAAAGGATCTTCAAACATTCATGCTTTTTGGGATATTGACAGAAATGAAATACGTGTAGCAAATAATACGAGAGAAGATATTAAAAAAGCCAAGGTAAAAGCAACCATATTCGATGCTGAAGGAAACGTTGTTTGGAGTGAAGTAAAACCAATTAATGTAGCTTCTACTTCGGTAATAACATCATTTCCATTGGTACATACTCCTGCAGATAAAGTCCTTTATTTAAAACTTGAGTTAACACAAAAAGGAAAAGTACTAAGCGATAATTTTTATTGGTTAGAAAACAAGAATAAAAATTGTTTAGATCTAAATGATTTGCCGAAGGCTGATATAAAATTAAATATTGTTGAGTCTACTGAAAATAATTTTTATACAGCTCAAATTAAATTGACAAATAAGTCTGGTAACGTTTCATTATTGAATAAAATCAAACTGAAAGATAAAGATTCAGGAGAAAGTATTCTTCCGGTTCACTTTGACGATGACTATGTTTCTTTACTTCCTAACGAGCAAAAAATAATAAATATTAAGGTAGATAAAAAGTATTTGAAAGATAAAAATGTTGAAATGCATTTGGAAGGATGGAATACAAAAGTATTAAAACTAGATATCAATAAAAAGTAGAGGTAACATCTACTGAAAAATTAAAAATCATGAAACAAACCTTTAAAAGCAAGTTCGCAAAATGGTTGGCTTTATTTCTTCCGGGTATCTTTTTACTCGGATTAAATATTGGGACGGGTAGTGTCACAACCATGGCAAAAGCAGGAGCTGAATACGGAATGTCGCTACTTTGGACAATTGTAGCTTCTTGTTTAACAACCTATTTTATGATAAACTTATACGGTAAGTTTACGCTAGTTACTGGTGAAACAGCATTGCAAGCTTTTAGAAAGCACATTCATCCAAGTGTTGGTATCTTTTTTATAGTTGCATTAACTATAGGTGTCTGTGGAAGTGTAATGGGGGTAATGGGAATTGTAGCAGATATTTGTTACGAGTGGTCTAAAGATGCTGTTGAGGGAGGGATTTCTCCAATCTACTTTGCATCTGCTTTTATAGCGATGGTGTATTTCATTTTTTGGAACGGAAAAACACAGTTTTTTGAAAGAGCGTTAGCAGTCATCGTAGCAATTATGTCAGCTAGTTTTTTGCTCAATTTTTTTATAATGATGCCACCTCCAATTGATATTTTAAAAGGGCTTATACCAAATATACCAGAAAACTTAGATACGGATAAAAGTCCGTTTTTAATAATAGCTTCTTTGGTAGGAACTACTGTTTTTTCTGGCTTATTTATTATTAGAACCACTTTAGTGAAAGAAGCCGGTTGGAAAATAACGGATTTAAAAAAGCAAAGTAATGATGCTATTGTATCTGTAGTATTAATGTTTATTATTAGTGCTTCTATTATGGCAGCTGCTGCTGGTACACTTTTTATTGAAGGAATTGGTTTATCAACTGCATCTCAGATGATTAGTATATTAGAGCCGTTAGCTGGAAGTTTTGCAACATCTTTGTTTGCAATCGGTATTATTTCTGCTGGTGTTTCCTCTCAATTTCCTAACATTTTAATGTTGCCTTGGTTACTATGTGACTATAATAATTCTGATAGAAACATGACTCTGCCTAAGTACAGAATAATGGTGTTATTAATTTCATTATTAGGTTTAGTAGTGCCAGTTTTTAATGCACAACCCATATTTGTAATGGTAGTTTCACAAGTTTTTAACGCTGTTATTTTACCTGTTACAGTTTTAGGTATTATGTACTTAAGTAATAGAGCAGATTTAATGGGAGTTCACAAAAACAAACCTTTAGAAAATGTTTTTTTAGGATTAATATTATTGTTTTCAATATACACTTCGTTTATAGGTATTACAGGAGTTATTCAAATTTTAAGTTAAGATTATGGAAGATTTACAAAAATTAGCACACATACCTTTAAAACAAGTAAACAATAGAGTTTGGCGTACTTATGGCGGTGGAGCTTTAATTGACAAGTGGAAAAGAGATACTCCAGAAAAAGATGGTAGTATGCCAGAAGAGTGGATTATGTCTACGATTACTGCAAGGGGAAAAGGACGTCCAGAAGAGGAAGGACTTTCGTTACTTAATACTCCTAATGGTTTAAAATCTTTGAAAGAATTAGTGGAGTCTAATAAAGAACTTTACTTAGGGGAAAAGCTAGCTGAGAAATTTGGAACTACAGGTGTTTTAATCAAAATGCTAGATTCTAATGAACGATTAACTATTCAAGTTCATCCAGATAAAGAGTACGCAAAAACGAAATTAAATTCAAATTTTGGTAAAACAGAATCTTGGTATGTATTAAATAGCAGAGAAATAGATGGTGAAAAACCTGTTGTTTATATGGGCTTTAAAAAAGGTGTAACGAAGGCGCTTTGGAAGGAACATTTTTTAAATCAAAATATTGAAGGGATGTTAAATTGCCTTCATAAAATTGAAGTAAAACCTGGAGATGCTTTTATGATTTATGGTGGTGTGCCTCATGCTATTGGAAGTGGTTGTTTTTTGATGGAAGTTCAAGAACCAACAGATTACACAATGAGAGTCGAAAAAGTAACTCCAAAAGGCTTAACAATTTCTGATGAATTAATTCATCAAGGAGTTGGAGAAGAAATGATGCTAGAATGTTTTCATTATGACTTTTACTCATATGAAGAAGCGATGAAGCTTTGGAAGGTAGAACCTAAAGCTATAGAGATGTCAGATAATCATAGTTTAAAGTCAATCTTTAACGAAACACATACCGATTGTTTTGGTTTAAAGGAACTTGATTTAAATGGAGAATGTACTTTAAAAGGAAATGATAGTTTTTATGTAGCCGTTGTTTATTCTGGTGAAGGA
>CAJQQH010000157.1 GCA_905480405.1 uncultured Polaribacter sp.
GGAGTTTCTTTAACAGAGATTGAAGAAGTAGCTAAATTGGGTGTTCAAATTAATATTGACAACCTTTCTATTTTAGAACAATTCGGACAAAAACATCCAGATATTCCTGTTTGTGTACGTATAAACCCACATATTATGGCAGGTGGAAATTCTAAAATCTCTGTTGGTCATATCGATTCTAAATTCGGAATTTCAATTCACCAAGTACCACATATAAAACGTGTTGTAGAAAATACGGGAATGAATATTAACGGAATTCACATGCACACAGGTTCTGATCTTTTAGATATCGATACTTTTTTACGTGCATCACATATTTTGTTTGATGTTGCTAAACAATTTGAAAACATCGATTTTATCGATTTCGGAAGTGGATTTAAAGTCCCTTATAAAGAAGGAGATATTTCTACAGATATTGAGCAATTAGGATTGCAATTATCAGAAAGATTCAACGAATTTTGTGTAGAATATGGTAAAGACATTACGTTAATGTTTGAACCTGGTAAATTTTTAGTTTCAGAAGCGGGTTCTTTTCTTGCAAAAGTAAACGTTGTTAAACAAACAACTTCTACTGTTTTTGCACATGTAGATTCTGGTTTTAATCATTTGGTAAGACCAATGATGTACGATTCTTATCACCATATTACAAATGTTACAAATCCTACTGGTAGAGACCGCTATTATTTGTTGTAGGTTATATTTGTGAAACAGACACATTTGCATCTAACAGAAGAATTGCAGAAATTTCTGAAGAAGATGTTTTATGTTTCCATAACGCTGGTGCATATTGTTTTTCTATGGCTTCTAACTATAACTCACGTTATATACCTGCAGAAGTTATGGTACATAAAGGAACAGATTATTTAATTAGAAAAAGACAAACAATAGAAGATATTTTACACAATCAAGTTGTTATTGATTTACCTAAAAAAGAATTTTCTAAAACAGCTTCTAAAAAAGAAAAAGTAGAAGCATAATTATAAAAGAACTAACTTAATATCCATCATAGAACATCGTTTTTATGATGGATTTTTTTTACATTTACTAAAAACACAAAAAACAACAACACAATGAAAATTTTAGGAATAGGTAGTAACTACGTTACTGATTTAAAAGATATTGAAGAAAAAAAGAAAGGTAAAAAGTTTATATTTTCTAAACCAGAATCTAGTTTAGCCGTTAATTGTGATGTTGAGTACCCAAGTAGCATTACTAACGAATTAATTTACGAAGTTGAATTAGTGGTTAAAATTGGTAAGGAAGGAAAAAACATCTCTAAAGAAGAGGCTAATTCTTACATTTCTGAAATTGCTGTTGGTATCGATTATACTGCCAAAGATATTCTTGGTAAAGCAAGAGAAACTAAGCACCCTTGGGAGTTTGCAAAAGGTTTTGATGGTGCTGCACCTATTTCTAGCTTTAAACCTGTTTCTGATTATAATTTAGGTGATATTGATTTTGATTTGAAAATTAATGGAGAAGAAAAACAAAAAAGTAATACAGCTTATATGATTAATGATTTTGCTGATATTATTGTTTTTATTTCTGAATATATGACATTACAACCTGGAGATTTAATTTTTACAGGAACTCCTGCTCTTGGTAAAGGAGAAATATTTAAAGGAGATCAATTACAATGTTCTGTAAATGGAGAGCTGTTGCTAGATTTTAAGATGATATAATTAAGAAGTATTCATTATTTGAATACAGAATAAAAAAAAAGGCTTCACAAAACTTATTTAGTTTTGTGAAGCCTTTTTTTTTTATATAAATACAATCTACTTTTTTACTGCTTTATAACTTTAACTACTTTTGAGTTATTAATTGTAACAAAATAAATTCCCTTTGAGAAATTAGAAAAATCAATTTCAGTTTTTGTTTCATTTACAGCATCTTTTTGAAAAAACACTTGTCCTAATAAAGAACTAACTTTTAAAGATTTAATTAGATTTACATCACTATCAATATTTAAAATGGATTGAATTGGGTTTGGGTAAAAATTAATATCTAAATCCAATTCTGTTTTGTCTACAGATAAAACATTATCGTTGCTTGCTTCAAAAGTTGTAGCCTGAATAACAAAATCTCCAGTTCCATTTGGACTTCTTGAATAAGACATATCTGTTGTTTGCTCACCATAAGTTATTTCTTGTAAAATAGTTCCATCAGCATAAGAAAGAAATATGCTTTCACCTCCAGAAGATAATTTAAAATTAGCGTGAAAATCTCCTTGCTCTTCATCTTTATCGCACCAAACTATTAAATAACTATCTGCTTCTAAAATTGTTCCTACTGGAAATTGATATGTTAACTTATCATCTTCATCATCTGATAAATATAAATTATCTAAACTTAAGGTTTCGTTTGTAGTATTATATAACTCAATCCAATCTTCATACTCTCCTTCTCCATCTGTTTCCCCAGAATCATTAGAAGCTACAAATTCATTAATTACTAAATCTCCTGCATTTAGTTTAGAGTAAGTGGCTTCTATTGTATAAAACTCATATTGAGCTCTTGCAGGCGAAAAAGCACCAATATCATCATTTTCTGCATAGATATAATACTGTATATAATCTGTATCTACAGCTACCTCTACTCCATAAACAGTATCACCAGAAGCACTATCATTATGAGCTCCATCGTCATACATTAAAACAGTTGTAAATGGCATATTTTCATCTGTTCTATACCCTAAATAAACAGCATCTGTATTTACATCCGTAACGGTTACTGTAAGCGTTATTGTATCTCCTATGGTTGGAGTTGTCGCTGATGAAGTTATATTACTTATTGTAGGTTGAGTATTCGTAAAATCTGTTTGAGATAATAAATAAGTACCTCTAGCTTCCATTAAATTTGATAAACCTGATGCAGTATTATTTCCAACGGTATAATCTGTATCTATATTTCCAGAAAACTGAGCATCAGAATAAAACTTGTTTGTATCGGCACTTACTGCTGTAGATATTATTGCCTGAAAATCATTTGCTAAAGACAAATAATTAGAATTAGTTATGTTTTCTGTTAAGATCGTTTTATAATGCGCTAAATACATTTTTTTATATTTAGGCACAGCCATTAATTTAGAAAACAAAGGATAACTATCGTCATCTTCATGTAACAAATGATCTAATTCTGCTTTGTCTTTTGTAGAATTTAAACCAGAATTACCTCCAGGACCTCCACCAGGACCTCCACCGGTTGTAGTTTCACCTGTATTTCCAAAAGTACCAAAAGACATGTTTAAATCCCACATTACAGATTTAAACTGATTGTTATCATCATTGTATAAATAATAGTTTTGTTTAAATTGACCTATATAACTATCTAAATTAACCAAAACATTATTTAATGCTAACATCCAAATTGCCATATCTACATCAATAACATTTTCTATATTAGAAATATCATTACTTAAAACATTGGTTAACTCTATCAAATCTGCCCAATGAGCTTCTGCAACAGAGGCATCAGTATCATCGTCAGACTTAATTTCATAAGCTTCATCATAACTACTAACATTAGTTCCTAAGTACTCTAAACTTGGTAAATCTGTAGATTGTGGACCTGCTCCTGCAGGAGGGCTACAACTAAAGAAAGCATTGTCATTTGTGTTAAAATGCTTATTTACAAAAGTTTTTGTAATTGCTTCAGTATTTGTATACAAACCAATTAAAGTTCCGTTTACATATACATTAGCATAGTTTGCTTTTGGTGCTACCATATATTTATTTACAATATTATAAGCAACTGTTTCTCTAACAAAAGAGGGATCAAACATTACATTTGCCAACTTAATATCCTTGTATCCATTATAATCTTGATCTACATACGTATCTAATTCTATATGAAATGGATTTTTAACTTGATTCGCACTATAAGAACTATTTCCTTTGTACTTTACCCCAACACTAAGATATTCTGTACCATTAATAGTTACAGAGGTTGCTTCTGTATAATTATTATCTCCTGCCTTTTCGGTATCTAATAATGCATCCCAATTAGTTTCTGCAAACTCAATTTCAATAGTTTGTATGGTATTTATATCATAGAAATCTTGTGAAAATGCATTAGATGTTATTAAGAACATCAATATTAGTTTGGTAATTTTTTTCATTTTTATAAAATATTTAGTCAATTTGTATATTATTAGATGCCAATTTCTAATAAAACTTGCGAAAAAATTCTATTTTTATTTTTTTTTTTGAAGTGTCGTTTTTTCACTTCTTATAATACTATAAGCTATGATAATTAGACAATCTAGAACTGAAGATATTCCTGAAATTATGACCATAATTAATGACGCTAAAACTTATTTAGCTTCTCAAAATATTAATCAATGGCAAAACGGTTACCCAAATACTGAACAAGTTGAAAATGATATTCTAAAAAAGGAAAGTTACGTTGTTGTAAATGATGATCATAAAATTATGGCAACTTCTATGTTTACTTTAAGAAAAGAGCCAACTTACAAAGAAGTAATAAATGGAAATTGGTTAATTTCTGAGGATGAAATTTATGGAGTTATTCATAGAATGGCAATTAAAAAAGAATTTAAAAAATTAGGTTTGGCTACTTTTCTTTTTGATGAATTTCATCAACAACTAAAAGATAAAAACATACAAAGTTTAAAGATTGATACTCATGAAGAAAATCTTGGAATGCAAGCTTTAATTAAAAAATTAGGATATACCTATTGTGGAATTATTTACACAAGTTATAACGCAAAAAGATTGGCTTTTGAGAAAGTAATTTCTCAATAATTCAATTTTAAAACTATATTTACAACCTCATAAATTCATTTTTATGAGGTTTCTTTTTTTAGTTTAAATTCAATCGAAAAATGCAATTACTTCAATATATAATTCAGCAAACACAAATTTCAGAAAAATCTGTAGCAAATACTATTTCATTATTAAATGAAGATGCTACAATTCCTTTTATCTCTAGATATAGAAAGGAAATGACTGGTAATTTAGATGAAGTTAAAATTGGTGAAATTGTAAAATTTAAAGAAGTTTTTGAAGCTTTAGAAAAGCGAAAAAAAGCCATTTTAAAAGCATTAGAAGAACAAAATGTTTTAACCACTGAATTAACTCAAAAAGTAAACAATTCTAGAGATTTAATTGCTTTAGAAGATTTGTATTTACCTTTTAAAAAGAAGCGTAAAACCAAAGCAGAAACTGCTCGTTTACAAGGATTAGAACCGTTGGCAAAAATGATTATGAGTCAGCGTGTAACTGATTTAAAACATACAGCATCAAAATACACATCCAACGAAGTTGAAACTATTGAAAACGCTTTAGAAGGCGCTCGTTTTATCATTGCAGAATGGATAAATGAACGTACAGATATTCGTGGAAATATTAGAAGAGAATTAGAAAGACATGCTACAATTTCATCTAAAGTTGTAAAAACGAAAAAAGATGATGAAAAAGCACAAAAATTTAAAGATTATTTCGATTGGAGTGAGTCTTTAAGTAAAATACCATCACACAGATTATTAGCAATTTTAAGAGCAGAAAGCGAAAATATTATTAGAGTTAAAATAGAAATTGATAACGAAAGAGTACTTGATAGAATAGAAAACAGAATTATCAATTCTCGAAATGAATGTGCTTCTCAAATTGAACTTGCTATAAAGGATGCTTTTAAACGCTTATTATTTCCTTCTTTATCCAATGAAAGATTGTCTCTTGCAAAAGAAAAAGCAGATGAAGATGCGATTAGTGTATTTTCTAAAAACCTAAAACAATTACTTTTGGGAGCTCCTTTGGGCGAGAAAAGAATTTTAGCAATCGATCCTGGTTTTAAATCAGGTTGTAAAGTTGTCTGTTTAAATGAACAAGGAGGCTTAGAACATAATGAAAACATTTATCCTCATGCACCACAAAATCAATCGATTGAAGCTATTAAAAAAATAAATTCCTTAGCAGAATCTTATAAAATCGAAGCCATTGCAATTGGTAACGGAACAGCTTCTAGAGAAACGGAACAATTGATACAAAAAATTCAGTTTAAAAATAAAGTTGATGTTTTTGTAGTTAGTGAAGCTGGTGCCTCTATTTATTCGGCTTCAAAAATAGCAAGAGATGAATTTCCAAATTACGATGTTACCGTTCGTGGTTCTGTTTCTATTGGAAGAAGGTTACAAGATCCTTTAGCAGAATTGGTAAAGATAGATGCAAAATCAATTGGTGTTGGACAATATCAACATGACGTAGATCAAACAAAACTAAAAAAATCATTAGACACCACAGTAGAAAGTTGTGTAAATGTTATTGGCGTAAACATAAATACAGCAAGTGAATCTTTATTAAGTTATGTTTCTGGAATTGGACCAAAATTAGCAGAAAACATC
>CAJQQH010000158.1 GCA_905480405.1 uncultured Polaribacter sp.
ATACAGGTGCGCACAAGGTAAACAATACAATTGGTCAAATTTTAGTAGCTAAGAAATTAGGGAAAACCAAGATTATTGCGGAAACAGGAGCAGGACAACATGGAGTTGCAACTGCAACAGTTTGTGCTTTAATGGGCTTAGAGTGTACTGTTTTTATGGGAGAAAAAGACATTGAGCGTCAAGCGCCAAATGTTGCCAGAATGAAAATGTTGGGAGCAAAAGTAATTCCTGCTTTAAGTGGGAGTAAAACTTTAAAAGACGCTACAAATGAAGCAATCAGATATTGGATTCAGCATCCAGAAACATTTTATTTAATTGGTTCTGTTGTTGGTCCACATCCATATCCAGATATGGTTGCACGTTTACAAGCTGTAATTTCCGAAGAAATGAAATGGCAGTTAAAAGAGAAAACGGGTAAAGAAAACCCTGATACAATAATTGCTTGTGTTGGAGGAGGTAGTAATGCTGCTGGTGCTTTTTATCATTATATGGACGATAAAGAAGTTGAGCTAATTGCTGTTGAAGCTGGAGGTTTAGGTGTTGATTCTGGTGAAAGTGCTGCAACATCTCAATTAGGAGAAGTTGGTATTATTCATGGTTCTAAAACCATTTTAATGCAAGATGAATATGGGCAAATTGTTGAGCCATATTCTATTTCTGCAGGATTAGATTATCCAGGAGTTGGTCCTTTACATGCTTATTTATATGATTCTAAAAGGGCTACTTTTTTGAATGCTACAGATAAAGAAGCTTTAGCTGCCGCTTACGAGCTAACAAGAATTGAAGGCATCATTCCTGCTTTAGAAAGTGCTCATGCATTGGCTGTTTTACCAAAAATTAAGTTTAAAAAAGATCAAGTTGTAGTTGTAAATTTATCGGGTAGAGGAGATAAAGATTTAAGTACTTATATCAAACATTTAGAAGACTAGGTTATGAATTCAATTCAAGAATTATTTCAGAAAAAAGATAAAAATTTATTGTCAATTTATTTTACTTGTGGTTATCCAAAGTTAGATGATACAACTAAAGTTATTCAAGAATTAGAAAAAAGTGGTGTCGATTTTATAGAAGTTGGTTTACCGTATTCAGATCCTTTAGCAGATGGGCCTACCATACAAGATAGTAGTCAGAAAGCATTAGAAAACGGAATTAACTTAGATTTGATATTTGATCAATTAATGGAAGTTAAAGGTTCTAATAAAACGCCTTTAGTTTTAATGGGTTATTTAAATCAGATGTTAAAATATGGTGAAGATAAATTCTGTCAGAAAATTGTAGATTGTGGTATTGATACAGTTATTCTTCCAGATTTACCAATGATAGAGTTTGAAAATCATTATAAAGCTTTATTTGAAAAATACGGAATTACAAATGTATTTTTAATTACACCACATACATCCGAAGAAAGAATTAGAAAAATAGACGCGTATTCTAAAGCGTTTATTTATGTAGTTGCTTCTGCTTCTATTACTGGTGCAAAGGGTGATATATCTAACAATCAGGTGGCTTATTTTGAAAGAATAAAAAATATGAATTTAGAAAGTAATTTAATTATTGGTTTTGGTATTTCTGATAAAGAAACTTTTACTACAGCTTGTAAATATGCTAACGGAACCATCATTGGTTCTGCATTTATAAAGAATTTAGGGAAAAATGGTATTGATAAAATAGATGATTTTATAAAACCAATAATTTCATAAAAAAAAAGCGAAACTTAATAAGTTTCGCTTTTTTTATGTTTTTTTAATTTATTTAGTTCACACTAATTAATTTAATATCGAAAACTAGAACCGAACCACCCGGAATTGAACTATAATCATTAGCTCCATAACCTAAATTATAAGGTACTAATAAAACACCTTCTCCACCTTCCTTAAAATAGGTAATTCCTTCTGTCCAACCTTTTATTACTTGATTTAAACCAAAAGAAATTCCATTATCATTACTTTGATCAAAAACAGTTCCGTCTAAGAAATATCCTTTATAAGCTACCGTAACATTAGAAGTACTAGTTGGTCTTGTACCAGTTCCTTCAGTATTAATTACATAATATAAACCAGAATTACTTCTTGTAGCATCTAGATTATTATCTGTTATATATTGTATAATATCTTCTTCTGTTTGCGGCTCAAAATCATCATCATCAGAACAAGATGTAAAAAGTAAAAGAGAAATAAATAGATATAAATAAGTTTTCATTAATGATGTTTTTTAAATTTTTGACGAATATACTTTCTTTATTTTAATAAACTTTCTCTCCATTCAAAAAAGTAGAAACAACTTTCGTTTTCGGGATTTTTTTTCCATCAACTTTCATAATATCTTGATTTAAAATTACAAAATCAGCAAATTTACCAACTTCTATAGAACCTTTTTCATTTTCTTCAAAATTTGAATAAGCAGCCCAAATAGTCATTCCTCTAAGTGTTTCTTCTCTAGATAGTGCATTCTCCATTTGAAAACCATTTTCTGGGTAATTATCTAAATCTTTTCTAATTGTAGCGGCATAAAATGTTAAAAACGGATTTACTTTTTCTACAGGAAAATCAGTTCCTAAAGCTATTTTCCCGTATTTGTTAAGTAAGTCTTTGTAAGCGTAAGCACCTTTTATTCTTTCTTTTCCAACTCTATCTTTTGCCCAATACATATCTGATGTTGCATGTGTTGGTTGTACAGAAGGTAAAATGTTGTCGAAATTTTTAAAATCTTCTAAAGCTATTATTTGAGCGTGTTCTATACGCCAGCGTCGATTTTTTGTGTTTTTTAAGACTTTTTTATAGGTTTTTATTAACCAAGTATTTGTAGAGTCTCCTATTGCATGTGTATTCATTTGAAATTCTGAAGCAGCTATTTGTTTAGCGATCTCTTGGTAACGTTTTGGGCTGTATATTAACGCTCCAAAATGATTGTCTCTATCTGAATAGGGTTTGCGCATTGCAGCACCTCTAGAACCTAAAGCTCCATCGCCATAAACTTTAAAAGATCGTACATTTAGTCTGTCTGTTTTTACAACACCTTTATTTATGTAATAATCTATTTCTTTCTGATTATCACCAGAAACCATTGCATAAACTCGCATTTTTAAACTTCCAACTTGTTGTAAACTATCAATTAACTCAATTGTTTTTTTATTAATTCCTGCGTCATCAATAGTTGTTAACCCATAAGAAAATGAAATTTTTTGAGCATCTAGTAAACCTTGAATTGCTTCTTGATTTGAAGTTTCTGGAAATTTGATAAAAGACATAGCTGCATCAATTAAAACACCTGTCATTTTCCCATCTTTCAAAATAATTTCTCCTCCTGATACTTTAGTGTTATTTTTAATATTAGATAAATCAATTGCAGCTTGATTTACCAATAAAGCATGACCATCTACTCTTCTAACAGCTACAGGGATTGAAGGGAATAGTTTATCTAGCTTCTCTTTTGTTGGAAACTCTTTTATTTTCCAATCGTTTTGATCCCAACCACGACCAGTTATAAAAGTTGAATTCTTTTCTTTTTGAAAAGAAACAAGTTTTTCTAATACCTCATCATAACTTTTAGTTCCTCTTAAGTCTACTTTTTGTTGTTGTAAACCTAAACCATAAAAGTGGCAATGTGCATCGATTAAACCAGGAACAATAGTTTGCTCCTTTGCATTAATAATATTTTCTGATATGTATTTTTCTTTAATTTCTCTTGATGTACCAACGGCAACAAATTTTCCGTCTTTAACAGCAAAAGCTTCCCTTTTATCGAAGTTAGTGTTTACGGTATATGAGTTTGAATTGATTACTATTAAATCTACTTTTTGTTGGTTATTACATGAGAGAAATGCAATTGTTAGTGCTAAGAATAAAAGTTTTTTTTTCATGCTGATTAAATTCTATGAGTAAGTGTATATTAAATATGATAAAAACATCAATAAAAATTGTAAAGGAACTCTAATTATTGCAGCCTTTTTAGAACCTATTGCAGGTTTATCTTTGAATAGATCCCAGATATGTAAGGGTAAAAAAAGTAACATTAGAATTAAGATTCCTAAACTTGCATTTTTTGTAGTTTGATTAAAGAATAAACCAATTCCTAAAATGATTTCAATAGCTCCAAAAATATAATTAATAGTTAACTTGGGTAAAAAATTAGGAATAAAACCGTTAAAAAAATTAGGTTTTTTAAAATGCATAAATCCTGCATAACCAAAAAACAAACCAAATATTATTCTTAATATAAGTATTAATGTAGCCATTTAATTACTGTTTAACAGGTGTGTTGCTATAAAGATATTTGTCCATTAAATAAATAATACTTGCCATAGAAGCACTACCTAATTCAAGTTCACGTTTATTTACTTTATCAAACGTATCTGTACTTGTATGATGGTAATCGAAATAACGTTGAGAATCTGGTCTGTAACCAACTAGTGTAACATTTTCTCCTTTTAAAGGCCCGATATCTGCTCCAGAACCACCTTTGTCTAGATCATGTAAACCATAAGGAGATAATAATTTTTTCCAGCTTTGTAAAAGTTTTGTGTTTACAGAATTAGCATCTATAGAAAAACCTCTAGGTGTATGACCTCCTGCATCAGACTCTAAACCTCCAATATGATTTTCTTTATTCAATTTTGCTAGTTCAGCATATTTTTTTGCACCTCTAGTTCCGTTTTCTTCATTCATAAAAAAAATAACTCTTAAGGTGTTTTTAGGTTTAATATTATTCTTTTTAAAAAGATAAGCTACTTCTAATGATTGTACAATTCCTGTTCCGTCATCATGAGCGCCTTCACCTAAATCCCAAGAGTCTAAATGACCACCAACTACTACTATATTTTCTGGGGTTTCTGTACCTTTTATTTCTCCAACAACATTAAAGGAAGGAGCATCTGGTAACGTTTGGCAGCTTTGTTTAAAGAAGAATTTTAAATTTGGATTTTGTTTTAAATCATTACTTAAAATATTTGCAGCTCTACTACTAATTGCAGCAGCAGGTATGTATTTCTCTTTAGGTAAATCGTCTCCATAAATCATAGTTCCTGTATGTGGATAATCATCTACAGAATTTGTCATAGAACGTACAATTACACCTTTAGCACCAAATTGACCACAAATAGTTGCGCCTCTTACACGTTGGTCTACACAACCACCATAAGCTCTAAAAGTATTAATTAAAGTATCATCAAAAGGACGGTTAAAAAACACAATTTTACCTTTCATTTTATTTCCTAAGTCTTTTGCTTCTTCTAAACTTTTTACCTCAATTACTTCTGCAGTTATTCCATTTTGTGGTGTTGCAACAGAAAAACCTAACGCACAAATTGGAACATCTTTTTTTATTCCATTTAAAGCATAATTTGCAATTTCTTTATTTCCTCTAACCCAATGTGGTACCATAACTGGTTGTAGCCAAACAGAATCTAATCCAACTTCTTTCATAAGTTTTTCTCCCCAAATAACAGATTTTTCTGCACCTTCAGAACCAGATAATCTACTCCCAATGTTTTGAGTTAAATCTCGCAACCATTCATAAGATTTTCCATCTGTTAAGGCAGAATTAAAGAGTTTCTTAATATTGGTAGAATCAATTTTTTCTTCTGTTGAAAATACCTTAGAAGTTAAGGGTTTTACTTGTTTTTGATTACAAGAAAAAAGAAGTAATACAAGTGATAAAAGTAGTAAGTTTTTTTTCATTTTTTTTGAAGTTGGTTTTATTTGCTATAAATCTACAAAAATGAAACGAGAAAAATACTTTTAAAAATTAAGGTTAAAAATCAAACTTATAAGTAATGCCTCCTAATGCCTGAAAACCTTGTACGTTAAAGTTTGCAAAACGTTGGTAACTGTTGTTTAAAACATTGTTTAGTTTTAAAAATACAGAAAAACTATCATTAAAATGATAACCACCATTTAGGTTAATGTCTACAAAAGAATCTAAGATTTGAGTATTGTTTGTTGTTGATGGATAAGTTGTATTATATAAAAAATCTTTTCTTTCATTTACATAAAAAATATTGGTAGTTGCATACCATTTATTGCTCTTGTATTTTCCAATAAGAGAGGTTTGTAAAGTTGGTAAATTCCAAGCTTCTTTTTGGTTTGTTGTAGTGTAATTATGAAACTTAATATTTGTAGCAAATGTAATTTTCTTGGTAAAATCGTACTCTAGTTCTGCAAAAAGTGAAGTTGATTTTACATCATCATATACTACATTAAAAGAATTACCGTATTCATAACCTTTTATAAGAAATCCGTTGTAAGTATTGTTTATGCCATTCGATTTCGAGTTGTTTCTTACAAATAAAGGCTTGTCTTCTTCCTCTTTTATACTTGCTGATAAGTTAAAACTTAAATCATTACTTATAACCCCGTTTAAGCCAACAAATACATTATTTTTTTCTGAAGTTTGTGTTATAAACAAAGTAGGAGAGATGTAAGGGTTTTCTTCAGAGAAGTTTTTGTAAGTATTGGTTTTTAAGCCTCCTGTTATACCAGCGTATATATTTAAATATTCTTTTACTATTGCTTTTTGAACTTGAACATCTGGGTACACTAAAAAGTTTGTTACCTTATTTTCAGTATCAAAAGAACCAAATACTTTAGCACCTAATTTTAAAGAAAATCCGCTTAATGTGGTTTTGTATTCTGGGTTTATTTTAGTTGTAAATATCGAATAATCAATTCCGTTTTGATTTGTATAATCATTTGTAAACTTCCCTTTTAAAAATTCTAAACCTGTTTTTATAGTAAGGTTATTTAATTTACTGCTTATAAAATCAATAGGTAAATCTAAATCTGTATTAAAGTTGATTAAAAATTCATTACTGCTAAAAGAATCAGTAAAATAAGAAGCAGAAATGCTACTTTTATCTACATAAGCTTCTAGAAAATCTATTTCACCTAAAAAGTTAAAATAATTATAGGTTTGATCTTCGTATATAGTATTTAATGTACTTTGAGTATAATTAGTATTAGGTAAGCCGTACCAGTTATATTCATTTATTTCGGTATTTAAACTTATTCTCCAATCAAAATATCGTTCAGATTTTTTATAATAAATACTTGCTAAAAGATTAGAGAAATTACTGTCTAATATAGTGTTTTCAATATTATCAAAAGAAGCATTGTATTTTGTATATAACCCAAATTCACTTTCAAAACGAGTACTATTATTAATGTAGGCTTCAAAATATGGAGACATGTAGTTGCCAAAACCTGCAGCTATATAATTATTGTAAATTCGCTCTTTTACCCCAACATCAACACCTTTAACAGTACCGCTTTTAGGAATAAAGGTAGATGCAACTGGAGCAGAGAAAATATTATAAGTTAACTTTTTCTTTTTACTTTTTTCTAAAAGTTCTATAGTTGGATTTTTATTTATTTTATTAGCATCAGCAATTTTAGGATTGTACTTGGTAACAACTTCTACAACCTCTGTTTTAACAGTATCTATTTTTACAGTACTTATTTTCTTAGCCGTTTTTTTTTGTGCATTAACAATTAAAAAACTAGATAAAAGTATAAGTAAGAGAAAGCCTTTTTTCATTAGTTTTTGTTTTGTGGAATTATAGAATTATTTGTTTTGGCTTCGTTGTCTTTAATTTGATCAAGTTCTTCTTGAGCTTCCTTTACAATATCTTCGAATTGAGCAAAGTTTTTAATTACGTTTTCTAAAATAAAAGTTGCTTGATAGGCATCTTTTAAACTGTAGTAGTTTTTAGCCATTGTAACATAGCTTTTTACTCCCCAATATTTGTATGCAGAATAATTGGCTATTAAATTTTGAACAATTTTATTAGAAGCATCATATTCTTTTTGTTGATTCTTAAAAAAAGCACTGTAATATAAAGTCTCAGCTTTAAGTTCTCCGGTTGTGTTTTTTTCCAATTCAGTATAATACTCTTCAGAAGTTGTGTAATCTTCGGTTTTAAAAGAAGATCTAGCAATAATTGCCATTGCATCCTGACCAAGTGTGTTTTTAACCTTGCTAACAGAGAGTACCT
Organism: uncultured Polaribacter sp.; assembly: GCA_905480405.1. Classification (GTDB taxonomy): domain Bacteria; phylum Bacteroidota; class Bacteroidia; order Flavobacteriales; family Flavobacteriaceae; genus Polaribacter. The sequence goes on from CAJQQH010000158.1 coordinate 7,988, forward strand.
TTTTTGCGTATGTAGTTGCTTCTAAGTAAGATTTGGTTTCATAATAACCTTTCATTAAATTACTTTGGGCATATAAAACATTTTCTGTTACATAAGCTTCTTGTTCTAATCTTTCTAAAAGAGGTAACGCTTCGTAAAAGTTTTCCTTTTCTAAATATATTTGCGATAATTTTGCCAATACATCTTCACTATATTGTGTAGTTCCGGCTTGTAAAACCACTTTGTAATTTATAATTGCTCTATCAAATTTTTTGTCTTTAAAAAGTAAATCTGCCAAATAGTAATTTGCTTTTAAACTGTGTGCTCCTTCTGGGTATTTGTCTAAATACTTATCTAAAGTAAAAATTGTTGCAAAGTTATTTTTTCCTTCAAAATACTTTTTCTCTGCTATCGAAAAAGTAGAATCATCTGCTTCTGATTCAGATACATTTACAAATTTTAGTTTTCTAACCCATTTAACATATTCGTCAAAATTATCTTCATCTAAATAGATGTTTTTAGCATTTGCTACGGCTTCAATAGCATCTGGTGTATTAGGGAATTTCTTAACAATAAGTTTAAATTTTTCTATTGCTTTCTTATTTTGATTATCATTATAATACAACAAACCTTGTCTTACTAATGCTCTTGGTAAAAGAGAACTTTTAGGATGTTTTTCTAAAAGTCTATTATACGCGTCATGTGCTTTTTTGTTGTCTTTTGTTTTTGTGTAAGTATTAGCTAATTGAGATAATGCATCGTCTTTTAAAGACGAAATTTTAAAGTTGTTTACCACTTTTGTGAGAGCAATAATTTTTTTATTATCTTCATTTCTAAATCCATAACTCATACCAATTTGGTATTGTGCATAATCTGCTCCAGTACCTATATTATCTACTACAATTTGATAGTTTTTTATTGCATCTGCATAATTTCGTGTTGCAAAATAACTATCTCCTAAACGTATTAAAGCATCATCTTTAATATCATTTTCTATGTCTTTCTTTTTTATGAAAATATTAAAAGTTGCTGCAGCTTCTTTGTATTGTTTTAGTTTAAAATGCGTGTATCCAATATTGTATTCTAAAAGTGAGAATTTTTTATTATCACTTTTTCTTAAAGCATTATTAAGGTTAATAAATTTACTTAAAGCATCATTATAGTTTTCTAATCTAAATAAAGTTTCAGCTTCCCAATATGTTCCTTTTTGATAAATTTCTTGTTCTTTAGAGTTTATACTTTTTATAAAATAAGGAAGTGCAAGTTTAAATTTATTTTCGTTAAATAATTGAATTCCTCTATAAAGAGAAACTTCTAAAGAAAGTGCTATGTTATCTGCAGTGTTTTTCTTTTTTAAATAATTTAAAGCACCTTGGTAGTTTTGTTGATGTATAAATGAAGAAACTACTAATTTATTAATTTCCTTGTAAGAAGGTGAGTTTGGGTATTTCTTTAAAAAATTCTGTAAAACATCAGATACATTTTGAAAAGGATTACCAGCTTCATAACTTAATTTAGCATAATTTAATGCAGCGTCTTGTTGAATATCTAAATTAAAAGTCATTTCGCTAGCTGTCTTAAAAGCATTTAAAGCTTCCGTTTTTTTATCAATATTTAAATAACATTCTGCTAAATGATAGTAAGCATTTTGTGAAACTGCATTTTTTTGTTCAATTATTTTATTAAAATAATTGATAGCGTTTTCAAAGTCATTTTGCTTGTAATACACATAACCTAATTGATAATAATCGTAATTATTCCATTTCCCTCTTTTTCCAGAAAATGCTTTTAAATACGGTACAGCTTCTTCATATTTCTTTAAGTTAAAATAACTTTCACCAACAATTTTAGAAATTTCAGAAGCATCTTTTTTTCTAGCGGTTTTTAAAAGTTCTTTACCAACTTTAATACAACGGTCAAATTTACCAGCCTTAAAACTAATATCTAATAAGTAATACGTAATTTCTGCTTTGTAAGATTCGTTATCTGCAATTTCCTTTAGTGTAGATTCTGCAATACCATAATCTTCTAATTTATAGG
>CAJQQH010000159.1 GCA_905480405.1 uncultured Polaribacter sp.
TGTTAACTCTTTGTGGGTGGATTCCTGGAGTTATTGGAGCTTTAGTAATTTTAAATAATCCTAAAAGTTAAGAAACCTGCTCGCTATTTTTTACAGTCTTAGAAGGTTGCAATAAAACTACATTACCATCAGTGTTATAAACACCAATAACTAAAACTTCGCTCATAAAATTTGCAATTTGTCTAGGTTTAAAATTGATAATTGCAGAAACCTGTTTATTTAATAATTCTTCTTTAGTGTATAAATCTGTTATTTGCGCACTCGATTTTTTAATGCCTAAATCTCCAAAATCTACTTTTAATTGATAAGCAGGTTTTCTTGCTTTTGGAAAATCATTTACTTCTATAATAGTGCCTATTCTAATATCAACCTTTAAAAAATCTTCGAAAGTAATTTCTGTATTCATACTTATTTTTCTTGTTAATATTGGGTTTATTTTTTCCAACCTTTACGAAGCATTAATTGTTCTATATGTGCAAAATGATGATTGCAATGCCAAGCATAAATAGCTATATTTTCTTTTAAGGTTACTTTTTCGTTATTTGCAGGATGAATAAAATAAGCTTCTAGATCTTTTTTAGTTAACCTTTTTAATAAATAGACCCATTTAGCGTGTAAACTTTTTAAAGCGTCAATAGAAAGAAAAATAGGAGCAGACTTAGAATCGGGTAATTCTGCCCAACGTTCCTCAAAATAAGCCTTAATAATAGGTTTATCTTCTGTTAAAGCCCATTTAAAACGAAGATATGAATTATGATGACTGTCGTAACAATGGTGTATTACTTGCCTTATAGACCAACCTTTTTCACGATAAACAGTATCTAATTGATTATCTGATAGATCACGTGTTAAAAATTCTAAGTTTTGTGGGAAAGTTTCAAGTACAAAAATCCAATCTTCAATATTTTTTTGAGTAATACTCTCTGGTATATTTACTTGTCCTATTGGGTATTTTAATTGCTCTAATGTCATCTATTTTTCAGTAATTTTCTTTAAAAATCTTTTTGCACTTCTGTTTTCAGAGTTAATAGCTAATGCTTTTTTAAAGTTAGAGACCGCGTTAACAGTATCTTTTTTTAACAAGTAAGCTTCTCCTAAACTATCAAAAACATTTGAACTTTTAGGATGTAAAGCAACATTTATTTTAAAAACTTCTATAGCAGCATCAAAATCGTTTTTTCTTACAAAATCGTAGCCTAAACTATTAAATTTATTTTCTTTAATAATTGTGTTTAAAGAATCCTCTTTTTGTATAATTAAAAAAGCAGTTAAAGCTTTGTCAAATTCTTTAGCTTTAAAATATTCGCTAGGAGTTTTTTCATCATCAGACATTTTTTTAAAATGATAAAGAATCCCTTCATGCTCAGACTTTGGTGTTAATTCTATATGCATTTTGGGTGCCTTAACAAAAACCATTTTTTCATTTATCTCTTTCATATAAAAAGAACTATCGTTTACTTTTAATAATTCTATGTTATTATTTCCTCTCCATTTAGCATGCATAACATTTTCTTCAAAATAGATTTCTAAAACTTCGTTTGCATTAAATAAATAACGACCAGAAGTAGCGCCTATAAAAGATTCAGAATTTTTTTGAGAAGTACAACTTACAAGTAAAGTAAGTGAAATTAAAGCGAATAATATTTTTTTCATGGTTGGTTTGCTAAAATGATTCTATATTTTAGACGACTAATTTATATGTTTTGTTACAGAAAAAATAACTTATATTAAACTATTCTCAAAAAAAAAGGTCTAAAAAGAAACTTATATTTATGAAATTATCATTTTTTTTAACAATTCTATTATGTGTTTTTTTTCTAAATTGTAGTTCTCCGTCAGTAACTGACGAAATTATAGATGAGATTGTAGAAGAGGTTATTGATGATATAGATTTACCAATAACAAACAAAAAACCAAATATTTTATTAGTTATAGCAGATGATGTAAGTAAAGATGCTGTACCAAATTATACAGAAGGAAGCATAAAAGCCAATATGCCAAATTTACAAGACTTAATGAGTACAGGTATAACGTTTGATAATGCTTGGTCTTATCCAGGTTGTACGCCTACTAGAGCATCAATTATTACAGGTAAGTATGCCGTTAAAACTGGGGTTTTAGAAGTTGGAGATCAAATTTCTACAACAGAAACTTCATTACAAAAATATATAGCAGATAATACAAACGATACTTATGAGACGGCAATTATTGGTAAATGGCATCTTTCTAATCAAGTAAGCGATCCTATAACAATGGGTATCGATTATTATGCAGGTATATTATCGGGCGGCATTTCTAATTATTATAACTGGCCATTGGTAGAAAATGGAACCACTACTAACACCACGGAATATGCAACCACAAAATTAACAGATTTAGCGATCGATTGGAAAAACAACCAAACGAAACCTTGGTTTTTATGGTTAGCATATAACGCACCGCATTCTCCTTATCATTTAGCACCTACCAATTTACATTCTCAAGGAAATTTACCAAACGATGCTGCATCAATTGATGCAAACCCTTTACCTTATTATTTATCAGCTTTAGAAGCATTAGATTCAGAAATGGGGCGTTTTTTAAGTAGTTTGTCTATAGAAGAAAGAGCAAACACGATCATTATTTTTATAGGCGATAACGGTGTACCAAATAAAGTAGTACAATCTCCATATACAAGACAAACTGCAAAAGGTAGTTTATATCAAGGTGGTGTAAATGTGCCAATGATTGTTTCTGGAGTAGGTGTAAATAGAATTAATGAAAGAGAAGATGCCTTAATTAATACAACAGATTTTTATGCCACAATAGGTAATATTTCTGGTGTTTCCACAACAGAAATTCATAATAGTACTAGCTTTAATTCTTTATTAACAGATGATAATGCAACTAAAAGAGAATTTGTGTATTCAGAAAAAGAAGGTGCATATACAATTAGAAATACTACTTACAAATACATAAAATTCGATAACGGAACAGAAGAACTCTATAATCTTTCTATAGATGCTTATGAAACCTCTAACTTAATAAATAACACTTTAACTACAGAGGCTTCAACTGCAAAAGCAACTTTAATAACAGCAGCAGATAACATTAGAAATTAAATTAAATATCGTTTCTAACTCTTATTTTGTAGCTTTTACCTGCTTTCCACTATATCTTTTTAATTTTATTCTATCCAAATTTATTTTTGTGCAAACGAAAGCAGTTATTTATTTAAAAGTAATTTTCTTTAAAAAATACTATTAAAAAGGATGTCGTTTCAATCAGGGCTATACTTACCAATGAACTTTATTAAAAAACCTAAGCTTATAGAATTTATGTAATTTACTCAATAATCTCGTAATCGATGCTTAATTTACGTAAAGCTCTTAAGCTAGAACCTGTGTTTTTGTCTGCTATTTCAATATCTACAGCATCACCTTCTAAAAGAATTTCTGTAAGTTCATTAGATAAAGAAGCACTAATATTAGATGAAATTTCTAAAATACATTTAGCAATTGCTCTTTTATCAGGTCTTAGCGTATCACAAGACAATAAATTTAATTTCATATTCTTAGTTTAAGAATGCAAGATACAAGATTACAAATAAGACTTGTTCTTTTAAGTACTTAGTTTTTTAACATAGTTACTAGTTAAAAAATGAACTATAAAGGCAATAAAAATTTAAAAAGAGGTTAGTAATAATAATTAAAAAAACACAATACTTAGTTCTTATTTTAATTATAAAACCAAGGTTACATCATTGAGAATAGATTAAGAAATAAAAGAATGCAACTAAAAATTAGCATTATACTATTTATAAATTTATAACCATTTTTTAATAGCTTTAAATTTGTAATACTTAAAAAAATAGTAATGGCACTAAAAATAATGCTAACAAAAGTTGTGCTCCATCTACCATGAAGAAAATCTGGAAAATAACTTTTAAAAATAAGAACTCTTTCTACCTGTGTTGTTCCTAAATCAAAAACATAAATCCAAAGAAAGTATATCGTAAACGGAATTGTTAAACATAGGAAACTTATAAAAGTTAAAACCTTAAATTTAGTTGGGTTTTGTTTCTCCATTTAAGTTAAATATAATACTTATAAAAACATCGTAGTTTTTTTAGTGTGGTAGGATCGCTTCAGTTTAATCTAAGTAATTTAATAAAGAAGTTAGTTTATAGTACACAGTAAACCACAATTATTTAGAATATTTGTTGTTTTCTTGAGATTTAAATAAGAATTTAATCGTGTTATTAGTCTTGTAATTAGGTTTTTAAGTATAAGATCAAATTATAAAGCTTATTTTCAATTGGTTTTTACAAAAACGAATAAAACTTTTTAACCTATTGTAATAGGTTAAAAAGTTTTAAAATCATTCTATTTTTTATCACCAAAATAAGAAGGTCCATCTCCTGTTAAGAAATCTTCTCTTACTGGGCTAAATGTATCAATTAATTGTCCTGCTTCTAAACAAACAGCGCTATGCAATAAGTTAGGCTCAATATAAACCCCATCTCCAGCTTCAACAATTTGTTTTACTCCATCAATTTCAAATTCAAATTTACCAGAAACACAGTAAGTAGCTTGTGTGTGAAAATGCTGATGAGGAGATCCTAATGCTCCTTCTTCAAACTTTACACTTACCATCATAATTTGGTTATCATAGCCTAAGAACTTTCTAGATACTCCTCCACCAAGTACTTCCCATTCAATGTCTTTTGCAATGACGTACTTTTCACTTAATCGTTTCATCTTTTTAATATTTTCTAAGATTTATAAAATAATAATTATTTGAGCAATATAATTTATTTCAAATAATTAGAGAAATAAGAATTATAAATTTTATCAATTTAATTATAAAACACTTGCATTTTAGGTGTTTACGTGTTTTTTTTAAAAATTATTGAATTTAAATATCTTAGATTAAGTTCATATTTAAAGATATTTAGACGCTTTTTTAATAGTAGAAATTATTAAAAGTATTATTTCTTTCAATTTTTATATAAGAAAAAGTAGTTTGGGCTCATTTCTACTTAAGTTTTAGTCAAGTAATTTCAATTTAAAAATATCTTTCCAAGTTTTATTTTTAAAACTTTTAGTAAACACTTTTGAGAACTCGTTTAATTGATTAGTTCTTCTTAAAGTCTCAATATTAAAATCAAAAGTATTTAGATAATAGTATTCTATTAGTTTTTTATGAAGGCCTCCTTTTTTTATAAAGTAACTAAGAGAAGTATTTAAAACTGTGTTTTCTTCAGCATATTTAAAATTACAGTTTGCTCTACTAGTTTTTATTTTATTAATTGATTCTTTATAGGAATAAGCTAAATCTATATAATTGTGTAACATTTCGTGGGTTATAGATTCAATAAGACCATCTTTAAGATATTTTAAATGATTATCAGAATTTTTTTCTTGATTGTAAATTGGTCGGCTTCCAATTGTTTGAGATTTGCCTAAAATATTTTCCGAATCGATATTTACCAAAGCTACATTTCTATATTTACCAATTGTACTATTTAAAAAATAACCATCTCCAAGAAAAATAGTGTTATTGCTAGCAATATATGTTGGATTGTTGTTAAAAGCTATCCAAAAAGCTTTATTTGAATTTACCCAATTTGCATAGTTAGGTTTCTTAGTAGCAAATTTCTTCGAATTTTTAAAAAGTACATTATACAGTTCTTTGTAGCGTACTTTTAAAATATTAATAGCTCTTAAAGTATAATATATATTTAATCTATTTTGTTTGTTGTTTATTTCTGTAGAGATGTAAAAATCATCATAATTAAAAACGTGAAGTTTCTTATCTAATTCTGGTGTGTTTTTATTTAAAGTACTAATTGGGTTTGCGTTAAAAAGACCAGTTTTATTTGGGTGAATAAAACCTAGGTATTTTAATTTTTTATAATTAATCGTTGTTTCAATTTCTTCATTTAAAATATTTTTAGAGACTTGTTCAGAAATTGATTTAAATATTTTTAAATCAATATTTTTTGTAGAAATAGAAGTTTGAATAAAATTATTTTCGCATTTAATTGATTTAATCTTATCTAGCATAGTATGCTCTACTTGAGCATATCCTATACTTGAAATTATGAATAAAACAAAAGTTATTTTTTTTATATTACAGGTTATTTTAAATAATTCGAACATGTTTTTACTCCGTTTGTTTCGTATTTTTATTAACTAATTAAATAATATATAAAAAAAAATCGAAATACTTAAACTTAAGTGATTAAAGAGAATTTTGTATATACTTTTATTTTAATACTTTAGTTGCTTGGACTAAATGTCGTTCATTATGATAAATTACTACTCTAAATGTATCGCCAATTTTTAATTTAATAAATTTAGAAATACTTATTGCCGTTTTGGTTTTGTTTAAATCTATTTTTTTTGATTTCTCTAAAAGATTCAGCATTTCTTGTTGTTGTAAAATAAATCGCTCTATAGTTAATTTATCTAATTTACTGCCTATCGGATTTTTATCATTAAACGTTTTCATTTTGTTTAATTTCTCTTTTGGTAACATGCTTTTTGCAAAGTAATTACCTAAAATTCCTGATTTAAAATTGTCTTTAGATTGAGTTTTCGAACTTTCAATTTTTATTTTTATTTCTGGAATGTAAAAATCTCCATATAAATTTAAATGCTCAAAACATTCTAAAACACTCCAACTGTCTTGTTCTGCTCTCCAATTAAGCTTTTCTGTAGAAATAGAATTGAATTTTTTGGCTTGATTAATATTTATATGCGTTCTTTCTATTAAATCTTGTATTAATTCTACTGATCTTATGGTCATATTTTTTTTAAACAAAAATGACAGTTAATCTTTATAAAAACATTGATTTGGATTAAGATTTTTTTATTCTAGATAAAGTTTCTGGTGTCATTCTCAAATACGATGCAATATATTTGTTTGGGATTTCTTGAAATAATTGCGGACTTCTTGTTAAAACTCTTTTATACCTTTCTATTGGAGAGGAAGTTAAAAGATCTCGTTCCCTTTCCATTTGTTGAAATATTAAATCTCCGAGCACAATATTCCAACTCTTGGTGTTCTCTACAGAGCTCTCTACAAAGTTCATAAAAGTACTTTTCCTTAGAACTTTTAATTCCGTTTTTTTAATAGCTTGTATATATAAATCCGAAGGTTTTTCGCTTATAAAAGAATCTAAAGAAGCAATAAGATTATTTTTGTAACCAAACCGTATTATGTTTTCTTCAAACTCTTCTAAAACATAAATTCTTAAACTTCCGCTAATAACAAAATATAAGTTAGTGTCAATACTGCCTTTTACTTTTAAATATTCTTTACGTTTTAAAGTTAAAGAACTTTCCCATAAATCCAATTCTTCAATTTTTTCTAAAATGGTTTTTATTGGGTTCATTTTTTTAGGATATTTTTAAAGTTCCTAAATTATATAAAAAAAATGAAGAGTTAGTAATTTATGAATTTTTGTGTAAAATTAAATTACTTCGTTATTCTTTTTATGCCATTTCGAACGATTAGTATAAGAAACGTAGAGCAGGTGATAAGCGAAACGTTTTTCGGTTTGGCGACTTTATAAATAAACACAGATCTTTCGGTAAGCCTAAACCGCACTATGTTTTTTATACATTGCAGGTTTATTTGGCATAGCTATAAAAAATATGACCCGAGTGCAGTTCTTATGGTATGCAAATCGGGTACTGTTGCCATAAGTGTACTATAAATTATTATTTGCACAAAATATTTGAATGATTTTTACTTTTTTAAGTGCTCTAGTTACATTTTTTTGCATTAGCTACAACTTATTTGTATACGTATAATAATTATGCTTAAAAGTCAATTTTAGGCAAATATGCTGAACTATTATATTTTTTATCAGGAAATTCTTTCATAGCAAATAAGAAGAATTTTGTAAATATAAATATAGAAAAAATAATGCTACTATTATTTTTATTTATAAAATTCTTATAGGACTTATCAACAGATAAACGGTTAATTATATAGTAGAAAATTGGTCTTTTAAAAACATATAAAAATGTTACTCTAATAATTTTGTTAGAAAATGAAATTATAATATTTAGGTTATAATTTTTAATTAAATACAAAAACACTTAAATAAATAGACATCATATTTTAAAACAATTTAAATTACTGTTAGTTAGTGTTTTAAAACTTTAATTAACATTTGAAAATAATGCTTAAACGTTCAACTAGTAGATTAGAATTAGTTTAATATCTTATTTTTGATAATTGATTATAATTTCAATAATTAAAGCATAAAAAAAATGGCAAATACATTATTTGACAAAGTATGGGATTCACACGTTGTTCGTCAAGTTAAAGACGGACCAGATGTGTTTTTTATAGATCGTCATTTTATCCATGAAGTTACAAGCCCTGTAGCTTTTTTAGGATTAGAAAGTAGAGGAAACAGTGTTGTATATCCTGCGCGTACATTCGCAACAGCAGATCACAACACACCAACAATAAATCAACATTTACCTGTTGCAGATCCTTTATCTGCAAATCAGTTAGATGCTTTAGAAAACAATGCAAAAAAGCATGGTATTTCTCACTGGGGTTTAGGAGATGTAAATAACGGTATTGTACACGTTGTTGGTCCAGAAAACGGAATTACATTACCTGGTGCAACAATTGTTTGTGGAGATTCTCATACATCTACGCATGGTGCTTTTGGTGCTATTGCCTTTGGTATTGGTACTTCTGAGGTAGAAATGGTATTGTCTACACAATGTATTATGCAACCAAAACCAAAATCGATGCGTATTAACGTAAATGGTAAATTAGGTTTAGGTGTAACGCCAAAAGATGTTGCTTTATACATTATTGCAAAACAAACGACTTCTGGTGCAACAGGATTTTTTGTAGAATATGCAGGAGATGTTTTTGAAGAAATGACAATGGAAGGTCGTATGACTGTGTGTAACTTATCTATAGAGATGGGCGCACGTGGAGGTATGATTGCACCTGATAATAAAACGTTCGAATATTTAAAAGGTCGTGCTCAAACTCCTAAAGGAGCAGATTGGGACAAGGCAATGAAATATTGGGAAACTTTGTATACAGAGGAAAATGCAGAATTTGATGTAGAGTTTACTTATGAAGCATCAGATATTGAACCAATGATTACCTATGGTACAAATCCAGGAATGGGAATTGGAGTATCAAAATCGATTCCTTTAGCAGAAAATGTAGAAGGTGGAGTAGAAACTTATAAAAAATCTTTAGGATATATGTCTTTTAACGAAGGCGATTCTATGATTGGTAAAGAAATAGACTTTGTGTTTTTAGGTTCTTGTACAAATGGTAGAATTGAAGATTTTAGAGCATTTTGTTCTATTGTAGAAGGAAGAAAAAAAGCAGATAATGTTACTGCTTGGTTGGTTCCAGGTTCACATAAAGTAGTAGATCAAATTAATGAAGAAGGTTTAGATAAAATTATTACAGACGCAGGTTTTGTATTAAGAGAACCAGGTTGTTCTGCATGTTTGGCAATGAATGATGATAAAATTCCTTCAGGAAAATTATCTGTTTCAACATCAAACAGAAACTTCGAAGGAAGACAAGGACCAGGATCTAGAACATTATTAGCTTCTCCTTTAGTTGCTGCAGCATCTGCAGTAGAAGGTGTAGTTACAGATCCAAGAACAATTTTAAACGCTAACGCTTAATAAAGAAAACAATGGCTTACGATAAATTTGACGTACTAACAAGTACAGCATATCCTTTACCTACAGAGAATGTAGATACAGATCAAATAATTCCTGCTCGTTTCTTAAAAGCAACTGAGCGTAAAGATTTTGATATCAATTTTTTCCGTGATTGGAGATTTGAACAAGACGGAACACCAAAAGCAGATTTTCCTTTAAATAAAGAAATTTATGCAGGTTCTAAAATTTTAGTTGGAGGTAGAAATTTTGGTTCTGGTTCTTCTAGAGAGCATGCAGCTTGGTCTGTGTACGATTTTGGATTACGTTGTGTAATTTCTTCTGCATTTGCAGATATCTTTAAAAATAACTGTTTAAATGTTGGGGTTTTACCTGTACAAGTTTCAGCTGAATTTGCAGATACTTTATTTGCAGCAATTATGGCAGATCCAAAAACTGAAATTAATGTTGATTTACCAAATCAAAAAGTAACGTTAGTTGCAACTGGTGAGTCTGAATCTTTTGTAATTAATACTTACAAAAAAGACAATATGTTAAACGGTTTTGATGATATTGATTACTTAAAAAACATCGAAAACGAAATTTCTGCATTCGCTGAATCAAGACCATTTTAAGAATACTTTTTAAGGTTAAGTATGGCAAGTAGAAAGATTGAAATAATGGATACGACACTGCGTGATGGAGAACAAACATCAGGTGTGTCGTTTTCAGTTTCTGAAAAATTAACAATAGCAAGATTATTACTAGAAGAGCTAAAAGTAGATCGTTTAGAAATAGCATCTGCAAGAGTTTCTAAAGGTGAATTACAAGCCGTTAAAAAAATAACCTCTTGGGCTACTGATTTTAATTTTTTAGATAAAATAGAAGTGTTAACTTTTGTTGATGGAGGAAAATCTATTGACTGGATGATAGAAGCTGGCGCAAAAGTTCAGAATTTATTAACCAAAGGTTCTTTAAACCATTTAACACATCAACTAAAAAAAACACCAGCAGAACATTTTGCAGATATAAAAGCAAATATTGAGTTAGCAGCAAAGCATACCATTAAAACCAATGTATATCTAGAAGATTGGTCTAATGGAATGCGAAATTCTAAGGAATATGTTTTCGAGTATTTAGATTTTTTAACTGCACAAAAAGTAGAACGCATTTTATTGCCAGATACTTTAGGTGTTTTAACTCATGATGAAACTTTTACTTTTATAACAGAGGTTCGTCAAAAATATCCAAATACACATTTCGATTTTCATGGTCATAATGATTATGATTTAGGTGTTGCAAATGTAATGGAAGCTGTAAAAGCAGGTGCAAATGGATTGCATTTAACCATAAATGGGATGGGAGAACGTGCAGGAAATGCACCAATGGCAAGTGTAATTGCAGTTATTAATGATTTTCTTACAGATGTAAAAATTACTGTAAACGAAAAAGCATTAAACAAAGTAAGTAAACTCGTAGAAACATTTTCAGGATTTAGAATTCCTGTAAACAAGCCAGTGGTTGGTGCCAATGTTTTTACACAAACTGCAGGAATTCATGCAGATGGAGATAATAAAAACAATCTTTATTTTAATGATTTAATGCCAGAACGTTTTGGTAGAAAACGTAAATATGCATTAGGTAAAACATCAGGAAAAGCAAATATTCAAAAGAACTTACAAGATTTAGGTCTTAGTTTAAATGATGAAGAGCTTAAGAAAGTTACCCAAAGAATTATTGAATTAGGAGATAAAAAGGAAATTGTTTCTCAAGAAGATTTACCTTATATCATATCTGATGTTTTAGATTCTGATACTATTGAAAAACGTGTTGTTGTAGAGAACTATGTTTTAGGGCATGCGAAAGGTATGAAACCCTCTACAACATTACAATTAAAGGTAGAAGGAGTTCTATACGAAGCACATGCACAAGGTGATGGACAGTTTGATGCCTTTATGAATGCATTACGTAAACTGTATAAAAGACATAGTAAGAAA
>CAJQQH010000160.1 GCA_905480405.1 uncultured Polaribacter sp.
GTAAAGTCTCTTAAATCAAGTACATCAAAAGCAACCTTCTCTAAATTTTGTGCAGCAAATGTTGCTAATTGTTTATTTATTGATGTAGAACTTGTACTACCTGCAAATGCTAATATTTTTTTCATAATTCGTTTTTAAATAATTTTCGACTCTATTCGTGTTTCTCCCTTTACCATTTTAGCAACAGGACATTTACCAGCAAATACTAATAACTTCTTTCTTTGATATTCAGAAATATCCTTTTCAAAGGATATTTCTTCTGTTAAATACACTCCTTTATCATCTTTAAGCTGGGTAACATTTACTTTTATTTCTCCAATATCCCAACCATTTCTTTCTGCATACGTTCTTAAAGTCATAGATACGCAACCTCCAATAGCAGTTAACAAATATTCTACTGGAGTTGGACCACTATCGCCACCGCCAGCAGAAACATCTTGATCCATTGTTAAAAAATGGTTTCTTGTAGTTGCTTCGGCTAAATAGTTTTTATTTGTTAAAACTACTTTAGCTTTTTTATTTTCTGCCATTAGATATTTTCTTACCAGAAACATATGAAGTTATTAAGAAGATCATTCCTAAAACAGCTCCCATTTGTTCTCCGTCTCCTATCATAATATGTGCAAAAAAAGCTAAAGTAACGCCAAAGAAAAAACCTGCATATGCCCATTCTTTTATTACTGTATTCCCTAGAAACCAAATTGCAATTAAACCTAAAATTTTTGCTACTGCATAAGGATAAATAATATAGGTTGGATATCCGAAATTGGTAAACATACCTGCAACTTCTGCGTGATTAAACAAATACATTCCTGCAGAAAAAAGCATTAATAATGTTAATAAACCTGTAGATATGTAATAAATAATTTTAGCTGTTTTCATTTTTATTATTTTAAATTCAAGGCAAAGTTACAAAATTAAATTTTACTTACCAAGGAAAATAAATCCAAGGAAATATATTGACATGAATTTATTTAAAAAGTATTTTTTTCTATTGACATTGTTTGATAAAAAAACTAACTTCGCTAACGTTGAATATAAGTCACTTGTTCAAAAACAATGTAAGAATTAAAATAGACTATTAAATATGAAATGCTCAGTTTGCTCAAATGAAATAAGAGGAAGTTATTGCTCAAATTGTGGCCAATATTTTAAAGATAGTAGGGTTATGAGTATTACAATCCTTAAGGATTTATTTAATAACTTTTTTTCATTAGAAAAATCATTTTTCTTAAATATAAAAATCGGATTGAGTGAGCCGAAAACAATAGTCTTAAACTACTGGAAAGGATTTCGAAAATATTATTTTAGCCCTTTAAAATTCTTTACAATTGCATCTTTATTTCTTTTAATAAATTACTTTATTTCCAACGACTTTTTAGGACTTGCAGTTACAAGCAACATTTCTTCTCATTTTGCAATTTTATTACTTAATATTACCATACTTACTCTTTTAAGTTTTTTACTCTACTATAAATTTAAGAAAAACATTTTTGAGCATTTAATTTTAAATATTTATAATGTAAGTTTATGGACTATAATATTTGTTCCGATATCAATAATTTTAAGTTTATCAGCAAATAATAATGGCATTGCAGAATTTTTTTTAATACCATTTCATTTATTGATTATGATTTGGAATTCTAAAGCTTTCGAGTTATCTAAATTAAGTCGTTTTACTTTTGTTACAATAAACTTAGTTTTGCTTTATGGAACCATATTTTTTTTAAAATATTATGGTGGATTATAAAATAGGAAGAAAACGTAACATTAGCAGAAGTTAGAAAATATCTTATTTCTAAAAAACTGCAAAAAAATTAGCCTTGATCAACTCAACTTTACTAATTTTTTTTAGTCATTAAAAGCTACACTTTTAAAATGACATCCTTTTATGACTTTTAAAAATAAGCGTCTCTATATGAAGAACGAATAAAATAATCTCTTTTAAGATTATTAGATTGCTTATTAAACTCGCTATTACTTTACTTATTCATTTTAATAGAATCTATTTGTTTTTGTAATCGTTGAATTTCTCTCGAACTTTTTTCTTGCTTAGAAATTAACTTTATAGAATCTAATATTTGTTGATTTTTTTCTAAAATAGTATGCTCTTTCTCGAAATAGATATTTACTTTTTCACTACTTCTCCATGCCTCATTTAGTTGCTTATACACTTCCTCATTCCATGTACTTGGTCTTTTTGCATCAATCCAAACTACATCTCTATACTCACTATCTATTAATGCCAAATCTGGAGTTGCAGAACCATCGAACTGAGCGTTTTCTTTTTTAATTGCAGAAATTGTACTTAAGAAAAACATACGTTTTCTCCCAGCAATATTCTTTATATACGGCCTAAACTCTACCGGTTTATTAAAAGACCAATCGTATTCTTTTTTAGACTCAATTACTTTTAATGGCATTGCAGAAACACCTGCATAACCTTGTTTTTTTGATGCATGATCGTAAAAATACAGCGCATCTGTACCATCTGCAGGTATAAAAACACTAAACGTTAAACTAGTTCTTTCTGTACCCACTGGCTCTAAACCAAACCAATGATATAAACCGCTATAAGCACCTGTTTTTGTATCTGAAAAATCGAAATCGGTTACAAATGGTTGCTGGTTTTGGTCGTCTGGTAAATCAGGAATTTTAACGGCTGTTTTCATATTCCAAGGCAAAGGATCAGAAAAACCAGCTAAAAATTTTAAACTTTCAGCTTTTAAACGAGATACTTTTTCGGACAACGTATTTTGTCTTGTTAAATACTTGTAATTTTTCATTTCATCAGGAGAAATATAAGTTCCTTTTCCTATGAGAACTCTTTCTACATAATCATTAAAACTATGTTCTCCATTATCTACAACCATAACTCCGCCAAAAGTGGGATAAGGAAAAAAGAAACCTTTCCACTTTATCAAACTAACTACTTGTACCCAAGCACCTTTATCATTTTTCATATAATAAGTATCGCTTGGTTCATAATTAAACAACATCCAAGGGTTTAAACGTTGCACAACTGCGTTGTATGTATTTCTACTAAATTTTAATGATTCGCCAATTGAAAACGTAACCGGAATTCTATTTTCACTAGAAAAACGCGGAAAAGGCGTTGTACTTGATACTGAAAAAACCTCTTCTGTATTATCTTTTATTCCTTGCCAAACATATTTTTCTGTAGGTTGTATTGCCATTGTCCATTGGTTTGAACCATCTACTCTAACCAAATGTGGTAAAGAAACATCTTTTGTTTCTCCTACACTTTCATTTGCCATAGAAAATATATTTCTTAAAGGCTGAATTCTTTCATTCTGTGTTAATGGCAATTCTGCAATTTCTATTCTATTTAAGTTATTAAAAACATTATATGTTTTCATATAATCGTACATTTTAAAATGCCAACCTGCAAAATATAAAAGTCCGAAAAAAGCTGATAACAGAAATATGATTCCTATTCTTTTACCTGTACTTGCAGATTTTCTAAATTTTCTCAATCCAAAAAACAACACCGTAAAACAAAGTAAAATGATAAAGATATATTTTCTAACAAATAATAATGCAGGTTGATAATCGTCTCTTAAAAAAAACAATACCCCTAAAATTAGAATCGATAAAATAATAACGTTTCTTTTTTGTTTTCCTCCTTTATTCCAATAGTTTTTAATCATAATACTATTTTGTCATTGCCAGATTTTTATTAAAAAATATTGGCAAGCTGTTTATTTTTTATTGTTTCAATTTAAAAGATTACTAAGTCCAAAAACACCGTGTAATAACAAAAACTACAAAAGTCCTTTATCCTTTAAACGTTCTCTTGCACTTTTCTCTTCTACTTTTGGTGCTTCTTTTTTAACTTCAATTTTTTCTGGCTCTTTAGAATCTTTAGTTTGAATATCTTCAATAAAATCCTTTCCTTTTTCTATAACTTCTTGAAATTTTTCTTCTAAAGATTCTGACTGTTCTTCTATTACTTCACTAGATTTAAAAATAAAATTAGCAATATAAGTTCCTACAAGTGTTCCAAAAATCATGGATGCAAATAAAGAAATTGTTGTAATATCTATAGGAATTAAAAAACGTGCTACAACAATAAAAATTAAAAATAAAGCAGTTATAAAAACAAACCTTAATAAAAATGATTGTTGATACACAAACCCTTTTTTATCGGTTGTTTTCATTTGCAATTCTTTAGAGTTCATCATTTTATTAAAAAAACGATACATTTTATTTCCTTGAGATTCTCTCCAATAAATTATAACTCCAAATAAAATTGAGGCAATAAATATGATGATTTCTAGTGTCATGTTTTTTTTTTAATTTAATGTCTTTATAAAATTACTCTATTTTTTCTAAAACTTAGTACAAATTGTTTCTATTGCCCAATCTTTGGTAGATTCATCCCAAGTTTTAAAAACTTGATAAAATTGTTCTTTATCATACCAATATAAAAACAACACGTCTTTTGGCGCAATATTAACCAGCAAATGCCAAATTAAGTCTTGATGATTTGCTCTTAATGAAGAATGCGGTTTTTGAAGTGAAAAATAAAACTCTTCATCTACAATATCTTTTATTCTAGTATCTGCATTTATTTGTTTTTTCTCTAAATAACGCTCTACACTCATCACTTTTTTACGTGATTGTAAATCTATTTTATTTAAGTAACTCTTAAACAACATTTTATCGTTTAAAATATCTTTAATAGGGTGCTGTGTATTTTTTAAGGATTCAGAAAAAATAAAATTCTTAATTCTAGCATACCTTTCTGTACCTGTTTCTTGTGTTAAATTGCACTCAATTATTAAATGATCTCTTAATTGTGATATTAATTCTGGTTGAGAAATATGAAACATTAAAACATCATAAGTTGTATCATTTATGGCTTCTTTGTAAGCTTCTATATTCTCAAAAATTAATATAGGAGAAATAAAGTTTCTTAATAAGTAAACACCTCCAAAAGCTTTTGTATAAAAAGAATCTGTAGTAAAAGTAACAGAATCTAAAGTAATATCTCTTGTTCTTAAATCGCCATATTTCTTTGCAGATGCCAATATTTTTTGATGCAACTTTTCATCAATAAAATTATGATCTTTATTAAATGTTTCTACAAGTGCTAATTGTTCTTTTTTTGCTTTTTTTAAATTACCAATTAAATGAAAATTAATAACAACATCTTTGTATTTTAAAACATCTAAAGGTTCATAAAAGACATCTATACTTTGATCAAAATCAAGACAAATAGCAGAATCTCTTGTAATATTTTGTATCTTTTTATAATGTGTTTTAAATACTAATTTCATCAATTCTTTATCAAAAGAATGATACGGATTATATATTGGTAATCCTTTTTGCAATGGTGTTATTATTATTGCATGCGGGTTTGCTTCTCCGTTATTTAAATAATGAATAACATTTTTTTCTTCTGCAATTTCAGGACTCCAACCAATTCCATCAATAGAAAATGAAGTTAACTTGGTTTCTGAAAAACCTAATTTTACTAAACATTTATTATAACGTTCTACTAATTTCCCGCTTATAGGAATTAGTTCGCTTCTGTATAAATTGGCTTGTTTTAGTTTTTGCATTTTTATTTTAGCAACTTATTTATCTGTAAATACTGCAATAACATAATTGTTCTTGCATCAATAATTTCTTCGTTTTCAATCATCTTTAAAGCCTCTGAAAACTCAGTTTCTAGCACCTCAATTTCTTCGTCTTCTGCGATTACTCCTCCTCCATTTTCAGTTTTATTTTCATCAGAATATTCTGCTATAAAAAGATGTACTTTTTCGTTTACAATACCTGGTGATAAAAAAACAGTACTTATCCTTTTTACGGAATCTACTCTATAACCTACCTCTTCTTCCGTCTCACGAATAGCTGCACTCTCTGGAGATTCATTTTTATCTATTGCGCCGCCAACAACCTCAATAGATAATCCATTTGAAATTCCGTGAACATAAACAGGAATTCTAATTTGTTTTGATAAAATTACTTTATTAGTTGTTCGATTGTATAACAAAATAGCAATACCATCACTTTTTCCATAAATTTCAAAAGTTAATTTTTTTGATTTTCCACTTTCAAAAGTATAATCGAAATTAATATCCTCTAATTTTCCCCAACCATTAGATTTAATCGTTGAAGACAGATTGCTAATTTTCTTTTTAATTTCCATTGTCAAAACTTTTTCTAGCTTGTAAATCTATATTTAATTGATTTACTCTAGCATCTACTTTTCGCTTAAAATCTGTATCTGCAATGGTAGCTACATTATCTAAATAAAGTACAACTTCTTGCCTTCTTATTTCGGAAAAATCTAAACCTTTCATGTTGCTCTTCATCAATTCTTGCAACATATTAAATTTGGTGTTATAATCCTTTTTAAAATAAGCTTCTGGATTATGAAACCAATCTGGTTCTAAATCAAAATCTGTTAATCGCAATGAAATTGCAGATTGTATGTTTCTAACATCTCTAGATGAAAAGAATGGAAATATTTTTTGAATTTCTTTATATAAACTCGCAAAGAACAAATGTTCATTTGCATTATGCTTTTTAGCAGCTTTATCATAAGCTTCTAAAACTCTTTCTTCGGATGGTTTTTCTACAGCATTTAAAATTTCGCCCATGCTTTTAGTTAATCCTTGATCTTTTAGAAAATCATAATTAGCAGGGTTTTTCATATTTACAAAATCTGGAATTGTCTTCTCAAATTTCTTCCACCAAATATAATCTTGATCTAAAAAATCGTGCTCAGTTCTTGCTCCATCAATCTTAAATCGTCCTTGAATTCTAGAAATTACAGCCTTATCTAACATTTCTGGTAAATTCGTAAACAAACCAACAGAAGAGTTACCATAGTTTACTGCATACGCACCTTCTGTGTATCTTAAGAAAACACCAATAACTTCTTTTACACCTGCAGAAACGCCTTGTGCAGTTCTTTCTTGTAAATTATTTTCAGCGTCATCAATTGGTGCAAAAATAATCTTTGTTGGGTCTTGCATTGGTTTCATCCATTCTACCATTTTTTCTGCACTTCCTCCCTGAAAAGTAGAAATCAAAGTATCTGGCATTGGATGAAATAAAAACGGTATATCTAAATTGTCACAATGTTCTTTTAAACGTGTTGCTATTGCTGCTATTAACATCGATTTTCCTGTACCTGGAATTCCATAACCCATAAAAACAGGCATAAACCCACCTAATTCTTGAAATGGATTTTTCTGTGCATCAAAATCGTAACTCAACATTCTTTCTGTTAATCTACGTGCAAAATGTTTGGCATCTTTATTACCTACAATCTGTTCAAACTGAATTTTATTAAACTCAATACTTTTTGCTGTTCCTGCAAATGCGTTTTCCCATCCAGAAACCGCAAAATTTGAGTTTTCTAATTTATAGGTTCTATCCGTAATTGTTTCTGTGTATTCTAAACTGCTTTTTCGTAACTGAATTTCATCAATTAAAGCTTCGAAATAAACCACTGTAAAATCGACAACATCTTTATCTGATTTTACAATCTCTGGATGTCCTAAATATTTATCATAATAAAAAAGTGCACATGCGATACCTTTTAAAGGTGATAAAAATGACACTTCAGGAATACCTGCAAACTTTTGCTTCATCACAGATAAATCGTCACTTGCAAAAGGTTTTAAATCGTGTAAAACTTTATAAGAAGTTGCAAATAATTGAAATGCTGCTGCAGTTTGTAATTTACTTTCATACTCTCTTTTTCCTGATGAATCTAAAGCAGATTTACGTTCATTTAAAGACGATAAACCAGATGCATCATAATAAGAATCTTTAATCCAAATCCCTAAAGTTAAACCTTCTTGAACTGCAAATAAAGTTTGATTTAAATGTACAGGAATTGCTATTGAATCTGGCAATAATCGTTTTTTTAAAGCCAAAATTGTTTTGGAAACTGATGTAATTTCTACATCACTACCGTTATTTGCTCTAGACAAATACAATAAAATTGAATCGTCTTTTGCTTCTTTATCTCTACTTTTTGCTTTATTACCTTGCTCCCATTGAATCGATTTTATATAATCTGTAGCTTCATCCCGAAGCATATCTAATTCGTTTTGTTTTATAGGAAAAGTTGAATTGTGTTCCATAGCTTTAATCTTCAGTGAGCAGTTTACAGTTGGCAATCGATACTATTCTCTTGCTTTTCTGTTATTTATATTTTCTTTTTTTAATACTATTATTTTAGGATAAACTTATAAATTGTAAACAAGCTGGCTAAAAACCACCAACTAACATACTGCCTATTTCATATCGCTCATTTGAATTGGCTCTTTTGCCAGTTTATGTAAAATCTCTGGTGTTCGGTTATGCAGTAATTGTATAACTCTATGCGGTGCAAAAACATATTTATTCGGAATAACATCACTCCATTTTTGCATCGTTTGTTTAGAGAAAAAACCACCTTCTGTAAATGTATCACCAGAAAACACCTCATCAATTTTTAATGATAAAGCATAAGACTCAATTGCTATTTCTTTTTTAGCAATAGAACTTAAAATTACATGTGTAATTTCGTTTTCATCTTTAGCAAACACATTGTGCAAAGGACCTAAATCTATTCTTTTTATATGTTTTGGTTGTATTTCTGGCAATTTTCTATCAATTGTATACGCCATCGTATTTAGCGTCATTTCTCTATCTGCACTTTCTTTTAACACTTGATAAATTTTATCTTTATCTTTCTCTATATTTTTTCCTTCATAATTAAAATATAAAAAACACACAAAAGGCCTGTTATGGCTTACATCAAAGAAACTCCAACTTGTTAAATATTGATAATTAGAACCTTTAGGGGCTTCTAAAATTTTACCTTGTACAAACCGATTAAAAATAAACTTTCTCTCTACAGATGTGTAATAGATTACAGAAGAAGCTTTAAATAAATCCGTTTTTTTTATCAATTGTTTTTTACGCAAAAGTGTATCTAAAAAAGATTTTTTTAGCGTTTCTGTATCTACTAATTTGTCTGCATATTCTTTTCTAAGCTCTAAATCATTATACAAATACCTAAATTCTAAATAATTAGGGAAACCAGATTCTGTTAAATCAATTTTCATATTATCTTCTTCATCATACATATATTTAATACGCATTGCCTCGATGGAATATAAAATTAAATCTGAATACTGTTTAAAAAAAATTAATTCTTGATAAGTACAAAGTTCTTGTTGCTGAATGCTAACAATAAGTTCTTTCAGTACAAAATCTACCATTTTATGGTAAAAAGTGTATTGCTCTTTCGAATTTAAAACAGCAGAATCTAAAGGAGTTGTTATCATAGTTAATACTTCAAAATATCATTCAAGGTTTTTTTGATGATTTCCACATCTTTTAAAGGAATACTACCTAATTTTTTATCAAATCTAGTTTTAGAAACTGACCGAACATGAAAAGTTAATACTTCAGATGTTTTAATTAAACCATTATTCTCATTTGGCTTTATGATAAGATTTCCTTTATAGTTCTTAATACTTGTTGTTAACGGACAAACAATTACAACTTGTAAATATTTGTTTAACATATCTCCGCTAATAATTACAGCAGGTCTTCTTCCACTTTGTTCACTTCCTTTAGTTGGGTTTAAATATAATTCCCAAATTTCTCCTTGCTTCATTATTTAGAATCTGCATCGTTAACTGCGTTAAAATAATCTTGCATACCTTCTTCTGCAACCATTAAAATATCTTCATCTGTTGCAGCTTGTTTATACGACTTTATATAACTCGCTTTTTCTATTTGCTCTAAATACAACTCTAAAGCATTTTCTATTAACCTATTTTTAGGAAGTTTAAGTTCTTTTGCTAATGCTGATAATTTTTCTAAAAGACTATCTGGTAAAGAAGATGTGAATGTTGCCATTTTATATTTATTTTTTACAAATATAAATAATATTTATTAAATATATTTAAACACAATACTATACTAAAACATCATTATACATCTAACACTCTAAAAACCAACAAATAGTATAACGTTAAGGATTACTCATGCTTTTATATTATTATTGAATTCATGAATGTTATTCATTTGAAACAACAACTTTTCTCGTTTTCAAAAAAAAATCTAATAAAAAACCTTACTCCAATTTTTTATTAGAGTAACTCCCAAATTATGCTTCACTCTAAAAATAATATTTAAATTATTTTTAGAATGAAGAGATTAACTTAACATATCGTCGTTAGAAGTATCAACTTTTGGTTTTTCCGCAGAAGCAGAAGCTTCTTTAGGCACATTAGCATCAGCTTTATAGTAATCCTCAAAAATTTCTTTCATATCAATACCATATCTATTCGCAAAGTTTTTTTGAATATCTGTGTCTTTTTCTCTTATTTCATGCAAAGCTTCTGCATAAGAACTATACACACCTTTCATTACTTTTTCATGAACAGGAATATTATCCATCATTTCTTGACGAGCTCTTGCACTTGCAGAATGCATAGAAGCTAAAGTTTCGCCAATATGCTCATCTGTTTTAACACCTAAATGCTCTAAAATTGCAGCAAATTCCTGGTCTGTTCTTGCTTTTAAAGCAACAACATAACCATCGTAGTATTTTAATCTCTCTTCTGTATCTGATTTTAACTTTGCTCTATGCGTCTGTAAATTAGAACGTAAAGAAGTTAATACCTTAATAGTTAAATTGTGCTTGTGCACAAAACTATCTTTAGAAGCCGCAAGTGTTGTGTATGCGTTTTTAAGCCCCTCTAACTCTTCTACTTTTTGCTCAATAGTTGTTACCTTACCAATTGCTTCAGAATATTCTGTAGATTGCTTATCGGCAATTTCATCTAATTCTTGGCGAGATTGTTTTAACAACGCATATTGCTCTTCTAATTTATCTTCTACTTCTTTCTTTTTCTCTAACGCTTTTGTATGATTTTTAGATGCTTCTACAATAGCAACTTTTAATTTTTCTTCAACCTCTTTAATTTCAACTTCACGGTTTTTTAAACGTGTAACTGCTGCTTGTGATTTGTAAGAAAGCTCACTTAATAATGTTTGAATATCTGCACTTTCTATACGCTGCTGAAACATTGCTTTCGCTTTATTATCTGCTCCAGATCGTAATTTTTCTGCTTCTTTAAACTCTTCTTGTTCTTTCTTTATTTTACTTTTTCTTCCCCAAAGGTTATTCCACCAAGTATCTGCTTTGGTTTCTGCATCTTCCAATTCTACTCTTGCTCTTTCTAATCCTTTTTGTGCATCATCTATTACTTTTTGTTCGGTAGCATTTAGTGCAGAGAATTTCTCAAACATAATACCAACTTCATCTTGATAATCTGTTAAATCTTTAATAGCATCTAAAAGTGTAGTCCTGTCTTTTTCTGCCATATGAACTACATCATCTAAAGTAGCATTCAATATTTTTTGACGTGATTGAGGATCATCTTCTTGCGCTAATTTAGATTTCATTGTATCTATAGCTTTCCCCCAGTTTACATCAACTTTTTCAGTTTTCTCATTAGAATTAGTTTCTAGTAAATCAAAATCATTAGACATATTTTTTGTAGTTTTTTAGAGTTGAACAATTTTTAGACAAGCAATTTCGTTATTTTTTTTTATTAAAAGAACTATTACCTTAATTATATGTAGTTAAAACAACTAATTTGTTACAGTATTTTTAATATTAACTAAACTTATTAAAGTTTTATACATTTTCTTACTATTTTTATCGCCCTATATCTATCCAATAATTATGTTCAAAAGTAGAATTCAGTTTTTTATTTTTATTTTATTTATTTCTATAAGTTTTCAAAACTTAAATGCTCAGTTAAGTAAAAAACATTATTTACCACCAATTACAAGTGATGATAATATAGAAAATCAATATATCTATATATCAACACCAAAAAATCAAAATATTGGTTTTAAAATAATTCCAATTGGAAGACCAGAAACCGCTATAATTAACGGTACTGTTTCTAATACACTACCTTACAATACATCTTCTACAGATATAGGAGATCAATTATTTCAAAACCCAAACTCAACAAGTGTTGTTACTAACAATAAAGGATATATAATTGAAGCTGATGATGTTATTTATGTTTCTATTAGAATGAGATCTCAAAACGGGTTTCAAGCTGGTGCAATAGTAAGTAAAGGGGTTTCTGCATTAGGCACAAACTTTAGAATGGGAGGTTTTTCAAACAGCTCTCCAGCAAACGGATACTTAAACTTTGTTTCAGTAATGGCAACAGAAGATAATACAAATATAACTTTTGATGATATTTCACCTGGAATTACGATTAACAATTATACACAAACAGGAACTACACCAATTAACACAATATTAAATGAAGGTGAAACCTATATAGTCTCAGTTTCTGTAAGTTCTGGTGGAGACCCAAATGATTTAATTGGAACATTAGTAAGTTCAGACAAACCAATTGTGGTAAATTCTGGTTCTGCTACCGGTAGTTTTCATATTGGAAACGGAAGAGATTATGGAGTTGATCAAATTGTTGACGCAAGTAAAATTGGAACTGAATATATCTTTGTAAGAGGAGACGGAGAAGATGATTGGGAAAATATATTAATCGTAGCACATGAAAATAATACAGAAATAAAAGTTGGGGGCAACACAGTACAAACTATTAATAAAGGGCAACACCATGTAATTGAAGGTGGCTTTTACAACGCTAATGGAAACATGTATGTAGAGACCTCAAAACCTGCTTTTGCCTACCAAGGTATTGGCGGTTTAAATAACGGATCTCCTAGCTTAGCAAATCAAGGAATGTTTTTTGTTCCTCCATTAAGTTGTGAAAATAGAGGTGATGTAAATAATATTGCAAATATTGATAAGGTTGGAAGCGACACTTTTCAAGGTGGAATTACAATTGTAACAAATAAAGGAGCCGAAGTAACAATAAACGGTTTTCCAATAGCAGACTTTACAACTGCAGGTCCATTTGATGTTGATGGTAACTCTGATTACGAAACCTATAGAGTATCTGGCTTAAACAGCAACGTTACCGTAAAGAGTACTGAAGAGTTATATTGCGCTTATTTTAATTATGATGGATTTGCAACATCTGGTGGTTTTTATTCAGGCTTCCCATCTGCTCCAGAAATTAATTTCTCAGCAGATATTGCGTCATTAGGTAATTGTGTACCTAACCTAACTCTAGACGCAGCAAACACAGATTTATTTGATAGTTTCGAATGGTTGTTTGATGATGAAACAGGTAGCGGATACACCTCTACAGGAATAACAACTCCTAATTTTAACCCAACAGAACCTGGAAAATACAAACTTGTAGGGTTAATAAATTGTTCTGGTTTAACTTTCGAATCAGCAGAAGTTCCTGTTAGTTTATGTCCTGATGATTTTGATGGTGACTCTGTTATTGACAATATAGACATTGATATAGATAATGACGGTATCCTTAACATAGATGAATCTTTAGGAAATGCAGATATAGATATTTCTGATTTAAACAACCCTCAAGTTTTTATTAATAGTCAAGTGATTAATAATTTAATAAAATCGTCTAGCTATTCTGAAGAAGAAGCTAGTAATTCACTTACTGGAGACATTAGAGGTAATTTTGAATCGATAATAAATCCAGCAACAAACTCAAAACTTAAATATGAAATTAATTTTAATCAAAACATTAATTTTAAATTCACACAAAACCCAACTATCGACCATATCGTAACAAATGAAGAATATTTTATCATTAAAATTGGTCCAAATAACAAGAACATTACATTATTAGATCCAGACGATCAACTTTTAGTTGACACAAACTTTGATGGTGTTTTTGAAACAGGAGTTACAAATATTTCTGCTTCTGTTATACATTTTAAATACAAAAACAATACTACTGGAACCGAAAGTTCTTTTGAATTTTTAGCAAACAGGGTAAATCAAATAGATTTTAAACACCAATCTAACGGCATTACCACTACCTCTACTTTTAACGGAAACTTTACAATTACTGCATTCACAAAAGATTCAGATGGAGATGGAATTGAGGACATGTTAGATATTGATTCTGATAATGATGGAATTCCTGACATTATAGAAACAACAAATCTAAATACAGCATTAACAGGTATAGATACTGATTTTAATGGATTAGATGATATCTTTGAAAGCACTGCAGTAAACCAAGATTCTGATAACGATGGAATATTAAACGCTTTAGACCTAGATTCTGATAACGATGGAATTTTTGATGTTATTGAAGCAGGACACGTAGCTCTTGATTCAGATTTAGACGGTAGAATAGATGATGCTAACACAGTAAACGTTGGAGAAAATGGCTTACTAGACAGTTTAGAAACCATGGCTGATAACGAAACTTTATCTTACACAATAGCAGACACAGATACAGATACTAATTTCAACTTTTTAGAATTAGATTCTGATGATGACAATTGTAATGACGTAACAGAAGCAGGCTTTACAGATCAAAATGGTAACGGCTTATTAGGCGCAGATCCAATACAAGTTAATGCTAACGGAAAAGTAATTAATACAACTGACGGATACACTGCACCAAATGCTAATTACACAACAATAGCTCCAATAACCATAGATACTCCATTTATAGATGTTACATTTTGTGAAAGCGCAACAGAAGATATTTTTATAGATACTTCTGCAGATGGTTTTCAATGGCAAACTTCTACAAATAACGGAAGTACCTGGACAGATATAACTAACAATACGATTTACAGTGGAGCAACAAGTAATACTTTAAAAATTACTCAGATTCCACTTAACTACAATAACCATCAATTTAAAGTTTTACTAAATAGAACAGGAAACAGTTGTCAAGAAGAATCTAACTCAATTACATTAACTGTAAACCCATTGCCAATTATTAAAACCAACCCTGTTATCTTAAAACAATGTGATGAAAATGCAGATTTAACAACTACTTTTAACCTTACTGAAGCTCAAATTAGTCTTTCTGATAATCACGTTAATGAAACATTCCAATATTTTGCTACAGAAGCAGATGCTATTGCCGGAACCCCATTAGTTGCCGATGAATTAAGATACCCTGTTACCGCAAACGGAGAAGCTTGGGCAAGAATTATTTCTCAATTTGGATGTTATGAGGTTTCAAAAATAGAATTGATAGTTTCTTTTGCTGGTAATGTAGCATACAACAGAGAGTTTGAAGAATGTGACGACTTTTTAGACATTAACGGTAATAACACAGCTGCAAATTCAGATACAGATGGCATTTCTTTTTTCGACTTTAGCGAAGCAAGACAAGAAGTTCTAGATCTTTTCCCTGCATTAATTCAACCAAATTTAGAAGTTAATTTTTACGAATCTATAGCAGATAGAACAGCATTAATTAATGAAATTCCTGACATATCAAATCACAGAAATAATAGCGACTCTTCTTTTGCAAACAATCAAACTATATATATTAGAATTAAGAATACAGTAAATAATGACTGTACAGGAATAGGAGAGCTTTTTCTAAAAGTAGATTCAGTGCCAACAGAAAACCCTGTTCAAGACCTTGAAGATTGTGACAATATTGATGATGGAGATAGTTTAAATGGTATTATTCAAACATTTGATTTAGACAGTCAGACTGCAACAATTTTAGGATCACAAAACCCAGCAAATTTCACAGTAACTTATCACGATTCTGCTTCAAACGCTAATACAGGAAACTCTCCACTTACCTCTCCTTACACAAATACCACTAGAGATTTACAGACAATTTATGTTAGAGTTACAAATAATACTACAAGATGTTATACAAATCACTCAACATTTAATCTTATAGTAAGTCCAGTACCAGTTTCTAATTTTGTAAACGACTTAGAAGTTTGTGACGATAATACAGACGGTTCTGCTAGAAATGGTTTTTCGCAAACTATAGACCTAGAAAGCCAAACTGCAGTTATTTTAGGAACACAAGATTCAAACAGGTTCGAAGTAACTTATCATAGAACCTTTAATGATGCACAAAGCGGGAATACCCCATTAGTTTCACCGTACACAAACTCAATACCCAACAGAGAAACCATATATATTCGCGTATATGACACCAATACAATGTGTCAAAATGGAATTTCTAATTTTGATGTTATCGTAAACGCAGAACCTACATTTGAAAATGTTTCTAACTTATCTTATTGTGATGACGATTTAGATGGTGACGATACTAACGGAATTAAACAAACTATAGACTTAGATGCTCAAATACCGCTACTTCTAGGAAACTTACAAGACCCTGATGACTTTAATGTTTCGTTTCACTCTACTCAAATAAATGCAACTTCTGGTTTAGATCCACTAACATCACCTTATACAAACACAAACTCAACAGAAACCATTTTTGTTAGAATTCAAAACAAAGCAACTTCTTGTGTAAATGACGATGCAACTTTTGAAGTTATTATAAATCCGTTACCAGATTTTAACGTTACAACACCTCAAATTTTATGCTTAAATGATTTACCTCTTAATATTTATGCAGAAAACCCCAACGACATTTACTCTTATGAATGGAGGAATTTAAACGGTGACCTTTTAGGAACAAAACAAGATTTAGACATAACATCAGCTGGAACCTATATAGTTACCGCAACAACAACCAACGGAACCAACTGCCCAAGAACAAGAGAAATAGTTATTAATGAATCTAATATAGCTACTTTAGAAAACAGCTTTATTACCATTATTGATGAATCTAATAATATTGGAAATGAAAATAATTTATCTATCTCTATAAACACAACAGATAACGATTTAGGTCCTGGCGATTATCAATTTGCAGTTTTAAATAACGACAACCAAGATAGATTTCCTTCAATTGGCTTTCAAGATGAACCTTTATTCGAAAATCTTGAAGGTGGTATTTATACAATTATTGTAAACGACAAAAACGGATGTTCACCAGATACAGAATTATTGGTTTCAGTTATTCAGTTTCCAAAATTCTTTACACCAAATGGAGATAGTGAAAATGATACTTGGGTGATAAAAGGGGCAAATCAAACTTTTTATCCTAATAGTAGCATTAACATTTTTAATAGATACGGAAAACTTGTAGCACAAGTACCAATAAACAACCAAGGTTGGGACGGTACATATAACGGAAAAGTGCTTTCTTCTGATGATTATTGGTTTAATATTACCTTAATACCTGCAGACAACACAAAACCATCCATTAACAAAAAAGGACATTTCTCTTTACTTAGAAAATAACAGCAAGAAAAAAGTAGCCTCTTTGAAAAATCAAAGAGGCTACCAACTACTAAATTAAGTAAAAACCAAACAACTAAAAGTTTCTACACACAACACTTATTTTAAACTGCATCAAAATAAACATCTTCATTAAAATTACTTGAATTAAGAGATATAACTCCATTTTTTTGGACTCCAATATCAGCTTTAGTACTATTTAATAAAATTTTATATCCAATTTTTTCGAGTTCTTTTTTAGCTTGCTGATTATCTAAAAAACCCTCCATTTTCTCCAAACAACTATATGCTAAATTTTTATAAGGATACTTAGCAAAAAAAGCCTTTGCAAACACTTTTGCTTTGCCTAAATTTAATTTAGAAGTTTCCAAACAAATTAAATCTGCATAAGGCGCATAACCTAAACTTCTTTCTATTTCTTGCTGTAAATTACTACTAATACTAAAAAAATCTTTGGAAATCTCATCATCAATACTTAATCTATTATTCATAGATACCTTTACAACAATCAAAGTAGAACTACAATTTACATCAGCAATTAATCTTGCATCAATTAACTTACTAACAACTTCTTTTTCAGAAGATTCACCATTATTTACAATAATTTTAACAACATCTGATTTCGCTAAAAAATCTTCTTCAAACTTATTTAACTTTTTATTTTCAAAGGTTTTTAAACCCTGTAGTTCTATCACTTTTTCTGCCGTATATGGTCTCCTAACACCTTTCCAACGAGGATTGGTCATCCAGTCTGTAATTAGCTTTTGAATTTTTTCATTTGTTTTCATAATTTTTGCTTTTAATATTGATACGAATTGCTAAGTATTACACCTAACCCATTAAGCAACATCTCCTAATGCTTCTTTATTATTTTTTCCAGACGTTTTAACAGTAAATTGATTTGAGGTATTATTTACACCTCCTGCTTTTAGCGCTTTATCTCCTGCGAAAAAAGATTTATGATCATCTCCCAAATCAGAACCCGCCATTCTCTGATGCTTAACACACGACACTCCTTTTCTAATTTCTTGTCTTTGTACACCTTTTACATAAGCTAACATGCCTTCTTCTCCAAAATAACCCTCTGTTAAATCATTCATATGCAACGCAGTTGTATGATATGTTGGTAATGTTATTAAGTGATGAAAAATACCAGCATCTCTAGCTCCATCCACTTGAAAAGTTTTAATTTTTTCATCTGCACGTTTACACAAACTAGATCCATCATATTTTGCATCCATTAAATTATTTCTATCATAACCTACAACATCAATTCCACCAGCTAACATTTCATCATATGCCTGATTACGAAAATTTAACGTCCAATTAAAAGAAGGAGAATTGTTATAAACCAATTTTGCATTTGGCACAACCTCTCTTACCCTATTTACCATATGTGCAATTTGCTTAACATTTGGAGTAGGTGTTTCAATCCATAATAAATCGGCACCATTCTGTAAACTTGTAACACAATCTAAAACAACTCTATCTATATTAGTACCCTCTTTAAACTTATATAAACCGTTTGGCAATCTTACAGGTCGAACTAATTTACCATCTCTTTTTAACAAAACATCATCTTCTCTCGCATCACCTATTTCAATTGCTTCTGCCTCCACGAAAGCTAAATATTGAGAAGCTAAATCTCCAGGTTCTTGACTTACCGGTAATTTTTGAGTTAAACCAGCTCCTTCAGAATCTGTTCTTGCTACAATTACACCTTCATCTACACCTAATTCTAAAAACGCATATCTAATTGCATTTAATTTTGCGATAAAGTCTTCATGCGGCACAGTTACTTTTCCATCTTGATGCCCACATTGTTTTGCATCTGAAACCTGATTTTCAATTTGAATTGCACAAGCTCCAGCTTCAATCATTTTTTTAGTTAATAAATAGGTTGCTTCTTCATTACCAAAACCAGCATCGATATCTGCTATAATTGGCACAATATGTGTTTCAAAATTATCTATTTCTGCTTGCACATCTTCCCCACTCTCTTTTCTCTTAAATAAATCATTTAATTCAATTGCATCTGCTTGACGTAAAAAATCATAAATTTCTGCAATAAGATTAGGAACAGCTGTTTTTTCATGCATAGATTGATCTGGTAATGGACCAAACTCCGAACGCAATGCAGCAACCATCCAACCTGATAAATATAAGTAACTTTTACTAGTAGTTTTGTGATGTTTCTTTACTGCAATCATTTTTTGTTGCGCAACAAAACCATGCCAACAACCTAAGGATTGAGTATAATTAGATGAATCCGCATCATAATCAGCCATATCCTTTCTCATAATTGCAGCTGTGTATTTAGCTATATCTAAACCTGTTTTAAAACGGTTCTGAGAAACCATTCTTGCAGCACTTTCAGGGTTTATAGCATTCCAAGAACTACCATATTTTGCTTTTAAATTTCTTACTGTTTCTAATGCTGAACTATATTTGTTTTGTGCTAAATTATTCATAATTTTGTTTTTTAATTATTAAGGTTTTCTAGATTTTGATAATTTTGCCTCGTTAACTATTGCCGTAGTTGCGAGGCTTTTTTTTTAAATGTGATTATATGCTGATAAAGTTAAGAACTCTTCAAATTCATTATTTAAAACAAGCTCGTCAAATAACTGTATCGCTTTCTTGAATTTTCCATTATCGAATTTATCTTGACCAACATGATTTTTAATTTTTTCAATCTCTTGATGCTTGATGTTTTCATAATATTTTAAATTAAAAGTTTCTCCACTACTTATTGTTATTTCATTTTTAAGCCACAACCAAACTTGTGTTCTCGATATCTCTGCAGTTGCTGCATCTTCCATTAAATTATAAATAGCTGCAGCTCCATTACCACGTAACCAACTTTCTATATATAGAATACCAACATTTATGTTTTTTCTAATTCCTTCTTCTGTAATTGTTCCTTCTGGCATTTCAACCAAATCTTCCTCAGAGACTCTTACATCATTTCTAGAAACATGAATTTGATTTTTTGTCATCATGTTTTCATTAAAAACCCCCATCGCAACAGACACCAAACCAGGATGCGCAACCCAAGTTCCATCATGACCATTTTTAACCTCTTGCTCTTTATCTGCATAAACCTTTGCAAAAGCAGTATCGTTTGCTGCATCATCATTTTTAATAGGAATCTGTGCAGCCATACCTCCCATTGCATGCACATTTCTTTTATGACATTTTTGAATTACTAATAAAGAATACGCTTTCATAAATGGAGACTTCATAGTTACTTGATCTCTATTTGGCACCATAAAACCAATATGATTTCTAAATTTTTTGATGTAAGAAAAAATATAATCCCAACGACCACAATTTAAACCTGCCATATGATTTCTTAATTCATAAATAATTTCGTCTAACTGAAAACTAGCAGTAATTGTTTCTACCAAAACAGTAGCTTTAATAGTGTTTTGAGCGATATTTAAATATTCTTGTGCAAACACAAAAACATCATTCCAAAATCGTGCTTCTAAGTAATGCTCTAACTTTGGCAAGTAAAAATAAGTAGCAGAACCTTTCTCTTGTAACGTTTTAATATTATGGAAAAAATACAACCCAAAATCTACTAACGAACCAGACATTTGATCTCCATCAATTGTAAAATGTTTTTCATTTAAATGCAAACCTCTAGGACGAACTAATAGAGTTGCAGTTTCTTCATTTAATTGATAGGATTTATTTTTTTTCTCATTATAAAATGAAATTGTCCCATTATTTGCATCTCGTAAATTTATTTGTCCCTCTAAATTATTCTGAATATTTGGAGAATTACTATCTTCAAAATCTGCCATAAAAGTTTTAGCACCAGAGTTTAAAGCATTAATAACCATTTTTCTATCTACAGGACCAGTAATTTCTACTCGCCTATCTAGTAAATCTTCTGGCAACGGAGCACAAACCCAATTAGAAGTTCTAATTAATTTTGTTTCCTCTGGAAAAGATGGAAAATTCCCAGCATCAAAATAAGCTTGCTCCACCTCTCTTTCAGAAAGTAACTTTAACCTCCTTTGATTAAAATTATCATGTAATTCTAATAAAAACAATTGCGCTTTATCTGTTAAAATTTCTTGATAATCATCAATTTTAAATCCCTTAAAATCAATTTGTTTTGTTATAATATTTTCTCCCATAATTAGAATTATTAAATTTCTATACTGCAATGATATAAATATTTTTTGAACTCCACAAGCGAACGTTCGCTAAAATGATAAAAAACTTTTTTTTTATTCGTTCGCTAATTATACTTATCTTTGAATATATGATGATAGAAGACGAATATATTCGATTAATTTTTGGACTAAAACTCAAGCAAATAAGAACAGAGAAGAACCTTTCTCTTTTTGGTTTAGCTAAATTATCTGGCTTATCAAAATCATATTTAAACGAAATTGAAAAAGGAAAAAAATATCCAAAAACAGATAAAATACTATTACTTTCTGAGAGTTTAGAGATACCATACGATCACATGGTTTCTTTAAAGCTAGACAAAAATCTAGCTCCTATTGGAGAAATTTTACAATCTAAAATTCTAAAAGAAATACCCTTAGAACTATTCGGGATTAAAGAAAACAACTTAATAGATATTGTAGCTAATGCACCTGCAAAAGTAAATGCCTTTATTAGCACTATTATAAAAATATCGCAAAACTACAACCTAACAAGAGAGAGCTTCTTTTTAGCATCATTAAGATCTTACCAAGAAGCACACAACAACTATTTTGAAGACATTGAAAACAATGTAGAAAAATTTGCTAAATCTTATCATTTAGATCTTTCAAAGAGAATTACTTCTAAAGATTTAGAAGAAATCTTAATTGAAGAATTTGGTTACACAATTGATAGAGAGGAGCTAGAAAAACACGACAATCTAGACGGATTAAGGAATATTTTTATCCCAAACAAGAAAATTTTACTAATAGATAAAGAAATAACAGAAGCTCAGAAAACATTTATCTATGCTAAAGAAATAGCATATCATTTTCTAGAAATAAAAGACCGTCTATACACATTTCCATGGATTAAATTCGAAAGCTTCGACCAGGTTTTAAATAACTTTATCGCCTCATATTTTGCTGGATCTTTAATAATTCCTAGAAAAAATCTAACAGAAAAACTAACAAACTTCTTTGAACAAGAAGAGTGGAAACCTTTAGATTTACAAAAAATAATAAATCACTTTAACTGTTCTCAAGAAACATTTTATCAACGTTTAACAAATATTCTTCCAAAATACTTTAACATTAAAAACTTATTTTTCCTTCGTTTTACACATAAAAAAAACGCTCCGGAATTTAGATTAAACAAAGAGCTACACATTACACAACAACAAGCACCGCATGCTAATAGAAAAAACGAACATTATTGCAGAAGATGGATTTCTTTAAAGACAATAGAAGAGCTAGAGAGTTCACAGAAAAAAAAATCTACTTTTGACGCTCAAATATCTTCTTATGTAGATCAAAAAAATGAATATTTAGTCATCTCATCCGCAACATCAGATCCTTTTAAAAAAGATATTAGCAGAAGTGTAAGCCTAGGAATGCTACTTTCGCCACATTTAAAAAAGAAGCTTCATTTTTTTAATGAAGATACATTTATAAAAAAAACAGTTGGTGTTACATGCGAAACTTGTGCTGTTTTAAATTGCAAAGAAAGAGCAGCAGAACCAACACGATTAGAAAAACTTAATAAATATAATAACATTGCCAATACTGTAGAAAGTATTATTAAATCTTACCGTTAAAATAACTTATTTTAGCATCTAAATACAATCATTTTTTATGGATATCAACTTCAATAAAAACGAAGATTACAACAAACTATTAGTCTCAGATTTACGTAGACGTTTTGCCAAAGTAAAATTAGGTGGTGGTCAAAAAAGAATTGACAAACACCATGCAAAAGGTAAACTGACCGCAAGAGAAAGAGTAGATTATTTACTAGACAAGA
The DNA here is from genome assembly GCA_905480405.1 of uncultured Polaribacter sp. Lineage (GTDB taxonomy): Bacteria > Bacteroidota > Bacteroidia > Flavobacteriales > Flavobacteriaceae > Polaribacter. The sequence continues at coordinate 23,207 of CAJQQH010000160.1, forward strand.
ATTCTAAATCTATAGAGATTGGAGCTTTTGCTGGCGATAACATGTACAAAGAACATGGTGGTTGTCCTTCTGGTGGTGTCGTTGTAAAAATAGGCTACATAAAAGGCAAACAATGTATTGTTGTTGCCAATGATGCTACTGTAAAAGCAGGTGCTTGGTTCCCTATTACAGGAAAAAAAAACCTACGTGCTCAAGAAATATCTATAGAAAATAAGTTGCCTATTATCTATTTAGTAGATTCTGCAGGTGTTTATTTACCTATGCAAGATGAAATTTTTCCAGACAAAGAACATTTTGGGCGCATTTTTAGAAACAACGCAGTAATGAGTAGTATGGGAATTACACAAATTTCTGCAGTAATGGGAAGTTGTGTTGCTGGTGGTGCATATTTACCAATTATGAGCGACGAAGCTTTAATTGTAGATAAAACTGCTAGTATTTTTCTTGCCGGTAGCTATTTAGTTAAAGCTGCAATTGGAGAAAGTATTGATAATGAAACATTAGGTGGTGCAACTACGCATTGTGAAATTTCTGGTGTTACAGATTACAAAGCAAAAGATGATAAAGATGCATTAGACAAAATAAAATTTATTGTAGATAAAATTGGTGATTACGACAAGGCAGGATATAGTAAAACTGAATCTTTTTCTCCAAAGGAAAATGAAGATGATATTTTTGGAATTTTACCAAAAGAAAGAAATGCGCAATATGACATGTTAGAAATCATAAAGCGTTTGGTTGATAATTCTGAATTTGAACAATATAAAGAAGGTTATGGTAAAACTATTTTAACCGGTTACGCAAGAATTGATGGTTGGGCAGTTGGTATTGTTGCCAATCAACGAAAATTAGTAAAAACCACAAAAGGAGAAATGCAATTTGGTGGTGTAATCTATAATGATTCTGCAGATAAATCTACACGTTTTATTGCCAACTGTAATCAGAAAAAAATACCTTTAGTCTTCTTACAAGATGTTACCGGGTTTATGGTAGGTTCTAAATCTGAACATGGAGGAATTATAAAAGACGGAGCAAAAATGGTAAACGCAGTTAGTAACTCTGTAGTGCCAAAATTTACAATTGTTATTGGTAATTCTTATGGCGCTGGTAATTACGCTATGTGTGGTAAAGCTTACGACCCTAGATTAATTGTTGCATGGCCAAGTGCTGAGTTAGCCGTTATGAGTGGTAATTCTGCAGCAAAAGTTCTACTACAAATAGAAACAGCATCACTAAAAAAACGTGGCGAAGAAATTACACCTGAAAAAGAAGCTGAGTTATTTGACAAAATAAAATCGCGTTACGACGATCAAATTTCTCCGTATTATGCTGCTGCAAGAATCTGGACAGATGGCGTAATAAATCCGCTAGACACAAGAACTTGGATTTCTATGGGGATTGAAGCCGCTAACCACGCTCCTATTGAAAAACCTTTTAACATGGGGGTTTTACAAGTTTAAACACAGACTATATTGATTTAAAAAACAAATAACTTCATTCATGAGGATTAAAACACTATTCCATTAATAAACAATCCTTTTATAACATTAAAACATTTTTAATTTAATTAAATGACTAATATCACAATTAGTCATTTTTTTATATATTAGTTTTGGATATAATTTTACAAGAAATGAGTAAATCAATATATATTACAACCATAGAACCTAACAGTGGTAAATCTTTAATCTCATTAGGCTTTCTAAGAATGATGCTAAATCAATCGTCTAAAGTTGGTTATTTTAGACCTATTATTAACAAAAGTAAAAACAGTCTTTATGACGATCACACAAATACCGCAATAAACTTTTTTAATTTAGATATTAAATATGAAGATTGTTATGCATATGAACAGAATGAGGTTGTAGAGCTTTTAAGTGAAGGGCAAAAAGATACTGTAATACACAACATTATAAAGAAATATAAGTACCTAGAATCTAAGTATGATTACGTTTTAGTGGAAGGAACCGATTTTTCTGGTGAAGGAGGATTTACTGAGTTAGATGTAAACTTAATGGTTGCCAAAAACTTAGGGATCCCTGTTTTAATTGTCGGTGCTGGTAATGACAAAAAAAAGAAAGATTTTATAAACACAATGCAATTAAGCTATAATTCTTTTATACAAAAGGAAGTAGATGTAATTGGTGTGATCGCTAATAAGATTGAAAGCGATGAAATTGAGTTTATAGAATCTGAATTAAGAAAAATAATACCTTCTGAAATTCATATTGATGTAGTTCCAAAAATAGACTTTTTAGCATATCCAACAATTAAAGAAGTAGCAGAATCTTTAAATGGAAAAGTACTTTTTGGAGAACAATTTTTAGACAATTCCATTGGTAGTTATAGTACTGGCGCTATGCAATTACGTAACTATCTAACAAGAATAAAAGAAAACGCTTTAGTAATAACACCCGGAGATAGAGCAGATATTATTTTAGGCGCCTTACAGGCAAATGCTTCTAGTAATTATCCTAAAATTGCAGGTATCATTTTAACTGGTAACTTAACACCCGAAGATTCTATTATAAAATTAATAGAAGGCGTGCAGTCTACAGTGCCAATAATCTCTGTTGAAGGAGGAACATTTAGTATCTCAAATAAAATTGGAGCTGTAAAACCAAAAATTTATGCCACTAACCATAAAAAAATACTACTTGCATTAAATACATTTGACACCTATATTAATGTTGATAGATTAAGTACAATTTTATCTAAATTTAGTTCAGATAAGTTAACACCAAGTATGTTTCAGTACAATTTATTACAAAAAGCAAAAATTGACAGAAAACATATTGTTTTACCCGAAGGAAACGATGACAGAATTATAGAAGCAACTGCAAGATTACAACTATTAAATATTGTTGATTTAACCTTATTAGGAGATCGAAAAGAAATTCAACAAAAATCAGATCAATTAGGTTTACAAATAGACTTAAGTAAAATAAACATCTTAAATCCAGAAGACTCTGTTCATAATGAAAGTTTTGCAAAAACTTTATACGAAGCTCGTAAACACAAGGGTTTAACAGAAACAACTGCAATGGATCTAACAAGAGATGTTTCTTATTTTGGAACTTTAATGATTTTAAATGGTTTAGCAGATGGTATGGTTTCTGGCGCAGTACACACAACTATGCATACCATAAAACCTGCTCTACAAATTATTAAAACCAAACCTGGAGTTTCTGTGGTTTCATCAGTTTTTTTTATGTGTTTATCAGACCGAGTTTCTGTAATGGGAGATTGCGCAGTAAACCCTAACCCAAATGCAGAGCAATTAGCAGAAATTGCAATTTCTTCCGCACAATCTGCAGAAGCATTTGGCATAAAAGCAAAAGTAGCCATGTTATCTTATTCTTCTGGAAGCTCTGGAAAAGGAGAAGAGGTAGAAAAAGTTAGAAAAGCTACCGAAATTGCTAAAAAAATAAATCCAGATTTATTAATTGAAGGGCCAATACAGTATGATGCTGCAGTAGATATGTCTGTAGCAAAAACAAAAATGCCAGATTCTAAAGTTGCAGGTCAAGCATCAGTTTTAATTTTTCCTGATTTAAATACAGGAAATAATACTTACAAAGCAATACAAAGAGAAACAGGCGCTTTAGCAATTGGCCCAATGTTACAAGGTTTAAATAAGCCTGTTAACGATTTAAGTAGAGGTTGTACTGTAGACGATATTTTTAACACCGTTTTATTAACCGCTATTCAAGCAAATCAAAAGTAAATATGAATATTCTAGTTTTAAACGCAGGTTCATCTTCTTTAAAATACCAAGTAATAGAAATGCCTTCACAAAATGTAAAATGTGTTGGTTTAATTGAAAGAATTGGAATGGAGGATGCAATTTTTACACATGAAAAAAACAACGATAAACAGTCTGAAATCCTACCTATTAAAAGCCATGAAATTGGTCTTAAAAAAATAGCAAAAACATTATTGGAATCAAAAACTGGAGTCATTAGTTCTGTTGATGAAATTGAAGCTATTGGTCATAGAGTTGTTCATGGAGGTAGTAAGTTTAGTAAAACAACAATTGTTAACCAAGAGGTTAAAGACAATATCCGAGATTTATTTGATTTGGCCCCGCTTCACAATCCAGCAAATTTAACAGGTATAGAAATTGCAGAAACTATTTTTCCATCAGCAAAACAAATTGCAATTTTTGATACTGCTTTTCATCAAACAATGCCAAAAGAAGCATATCAATATGCTATTCCTAATTCATATTTAGAAGAACATAAAATTAGAGCGTATGGTTTTCACGGAACAAGTCATAAATATGTTTCTGAAAAAGCAATTGAATATTTAGGAGAAAAATCTAAAAAAATTATTACGATTCATTTAGGTAACGGCTGCAGTATGTCTGCTATTAAAAACGGAAAAAGTATTGAAAACTCTTTAGGTTTTGGACCAATGAATGGCTTAATAATGGGCACTCGTTCTGGAGACATAGATCAATCTGTAATTTTCTTTTTGATGAAAAAATTAAAAAAATCAATTGATGAAATAAACAACTTACTACAAAAAGAATCCGGAATGCTAGGACTAACTGGGTTTTCTGATTTACGTGAAATTGGTGATGCTGCAGAAAAAGGTAGTAAAAATTGTAAAAACGCATTACAATTAGCTGCTTATAGAATTAAGAAATACATAGGTTCTTATGCTACAATTTTAAATGGTTTAGATGCAATTATTTTTACTGCCGGAATTGGAGAAAACTCAAGTTTAATGAGAGCATTAGCTTGCGAAAATTTAGACTTTTTAGGCTTAGAATTAGATATAGCAAAAAACAATATTAGATCAAAAGAGATTAGAGAGATTCAAACAAAAGGAGCAAAAGTTAAGATTTTAATAATCCCTACAAATGAAGAAATAGAGATTGCAAAACAATCCTATAATTTAATAAAATAAATGTGGGCCTGATGTAGATCATGATCAGGGCCACATTAAAGTTGGGGAACTAATTTTATTTTAAACCATATTACCAAAGTTAAATATTTTCTTTTAAAAAAATATACCTACTATTAGGTATATTTTACTTTTTTAAAATTTTAGGTATTAATTGTAAAAGAGCATAGTAATATTTACATTTGTAAGCATTATAATAAAAAACAATCATTAGAAATGGGTAGAGCATTTGAATTACGAAAAGGACGCAAAATGAAACGTTGGTCAGCAATGGCAAAAACCTTTACTAGAATTGGTAAAGATATTGTTATGGCTATTAAAGAAGGTGGACCAAACCCAGATTCTAACTCAAGATTAAGAGCAGTTATGCAGAATGCAAAAGCTGCAAACATGCCTAAAGACAATGTAGAAAGAGCAATAAAAAAAGCAACCGACAAAGATACTGCAGACTATAAAGAAGTATTATTTGAAGGCTACGCACCTCATGGTATAGCAGTTGTTTTAGAAACAGCAACAGACAATAATAATAGAACTGTTGCCAATGTTAGATCTGCCTTTAATAAATGTGATGGAAATTTAGGTACTTCTAATTCTGTTATTTTTATGTTTGATCATGTTTGTACTTTTACTATAAAAAAAGAAGATATTACCATTGACTTAGAAGAGTTAGAGCTTGAATTAATAGACTTTGAAGTTGAAGAAGTTTTTGATGATGAAGATGGAGTAATTATTTACGCACCTTTTGAGCAATTTGGAGCAATACAGTCTTTCTTTGAAGAAAGTAATGTAGAAATTTTATCGTCTGGTTTTGAAAGAATACCTACAACTACAACAAAACTAAATGAAGAACAGCAAGCAGATGTTGAAAAGCTTTTAGAAAAATTAGAAGAAGATGATGATGTACAAAACGTATATCATTCTATGGAAAGTTAATATTTTTTTTTAAAAGAAAAAACATCATTTATGAAAAATCTAATTCTATTACTTTTTCTATTTACATATACAATCTCTTTTTCTCAAACAAAAAAAGATCGGTTCGAAAATACTGTAGATTTATTTATCTATCAATTTAATGAATCTGAATATGATGACGTTTTTAATACCTTTTCTTCTAGTTTACAAAAAGAAATGACTTTAGAAAAACTAACTCCTCTTTTAAAATCTTTACAAAATGAAAAAGGAGATATTAAAGAATCTGTTTTTTATAAATACAAATTAGGATGGGCTAGTTTTAAAACCTATTTCGAAAGAGATAGTTCTATGCTTAAAATTAAATTAGATAGAGATTACAAAATCTCTGGCCTTAATTTTTCTGATTTAGGCAAAAAGATAAACTCTGTAAAAAAAACAATAAGTTCAGATATAATTCAAAAAAGTGCCCCTGATGTTAAAACACCAGACACAATTGCTATTGTTGATTCAAAAAAAGAGATTGACATCGTTAACAAAACAACACCTGAATTAGTAAAAGCTATAATTCCGTTAAAAAAGTCTAACTTAAACTTGCCATTTAGAGAAGAATGGACAGTTGCTTCTGGTGGAGATACTTTTAATGAAAACATTCATTTAAACAATAAAGCTCAGAAAAACGCCTTTGATTTTGTTATAACTGATGAAAATGGAAAAACTTTTAAAACTGACGGAAAAACAAATACTGATTATTATGCTTTTGGGAAAGAAATAATAGCACCTGCAAATGCAAAAGTAATAATGGTTGTAGATGGAATACCTGATAATGACCCAGGAGTTTTAAACCCAATGTTTATGCCGGGAAACACTGTTATTTTACAAACAGAAAATAAGGATTTCTTGTTTTTATCTCATTTTAAACAAAACTCAATTAGTGTTCGTGTTGGAGAATCTGTTATAAAAAACCAACTTTTAGGTTTATCTGGCAACTCGGGTTACTCATCTGAAGCTCATTTACATTTTCATATACAAAATAGAGCAGACATGATTAAAGGTATCGGAATTAAGGCTTTCTTTAAAGATATTATTGTTAACAATATAGAAAAAACGAACTACTCACCTTTAAAAGGAGAGATTCTAAAAAATAAATAAGATTTTCATTATACTATTAAATAAAAAAAATCCCAAACTTAAAAATTTGGGATTTTTTGTTGCTTTTTATTTATTAAAATCGATTATCACCATCTAACAAGTCTCCTATTCCTCCTAAAATACTGCCTTCCCCTTTTGTTCCACTTCCTGTTCTTGGCGCCATAGCTAAAACTCTACCAGCTAACCTACTAAACGGTAATGATTGTATATAAACAGTTCCTGGTCCTTTTAAAGTAGCAAAAAACATTCCTTCACCACCAAAAACTGTGTTTCTTATTCCTCCAACAAACTCAATATCATAATTAACTTCTTGTGTAAAGCCAACAATACAACCTGTATCTACTTTTAAAACCTCACCAGGTTCTAATATTTTTTTTGCCATTGTGCCTCCAGCATGAATAAAACCTAAACCGTCACCTTCCATTTTTTGCATAATAAAGCCTTCTCCACCAAACAAACCTCTTCCTAACTTTTTAGAAAATTCAATCCCTATAGAAACACCTTTTGCAGCACATAAAAAAGCATCTTTCTGACAGATAAACTTTCCTCCATATTCCAATAAGTCAATCGGAATAATTTTTCCAGGATATGGAGAGGCAAAAGACACATTACGTTTCCCAGTAAGATTATTATAAAACGCTGTCATAAATAAGCTTTCACCTGTAAGAATACGTTTTCCAGCTCCTAATATTTTACCTAAGAAACCTGTATCCTTTTGAGAACCATCACCAAAAATAGTA
>CAJQQH010000161.1 GCA_905480405.1 uncultured Polaribacter sp.
TTTTTTTTTTTTTTTTTTTTTTTTTTTTGAATTCTAATTTAAGACAAAGTTTTCTTTTTATAAATTACATTATAGATTTTATCAAGTTTATTAATAAAAAATATTTTTGTTTCAATTATATATAGCTGTTTTCCTTGACCAAAACTAGATGGTCGTTTCGTTTTTTTTTTATAAATAAACTCTTTATCATTATTTTCTTTTTCAATTATTATAGAGGGTTCGCCAAAATAAATTTTTAACTCTGTAATTGTTTTTCCGTTCCATTTTTCGTTTATTTCTTTAGTAGAAATACAACTCAAAAAAATGAGCAATAAGATTATTATAAAATAAGATTTTTTAATCATTATAATTTAAAATCACGTTGTCTTTTAGCTTCAAAAATTACAATTGCTGCCGCTACAGAAACATTCATAGAATCAATTTTACCTTGCATTGGTATATTTATATTTTGGGTAGCTTCTTCTCTCCAAATTTCTGATAAACCTGTTGCTTCAGTTCCAACAACTATTGCAGATGCATTTTTGTAATTTACTTTGTGATATTCGTTAGAGTTTTGCAAAGTAGCAGCATAAATATTAACATTATTCTCTTGTAAAAAAGTAATTATATCTTGGGATGTTGCTACTGCAATATTATTGGTAAAAACACAACCAACACTAGAACGAATTATATTAGAGTTATATATATCACTTTTAGCATCTGCAATAAAAACAGCATCTACGTTTGCGGCATCCGCAGTTCTAAGCAAAGCACCAATATTTCCTGGTTTTTCTATGCTTTCTGCAATTAAAATTAAAGGCTTATCGTTTTTAAATTGAATATTCTTTAGAGAGAAATCTTTTGCTTTTGTTACTGCAATAATACCTTCTGTAGAATCTCTGTAAGCAACTTTTTGATACACTTCCTTAGAAATTTCTATTCTGTTTACATTTTCATTAAAAAGGTGAAGTATTTCTTGTTCAGAAATTAGATCAGGATAATATAAAATAGTATCAAATTGATAATTAGCTGCAACAGCTAAAGAAATTTCTCTTTTTCCTTCTATGATAAAAGTTCCTGTTTTTCTACGTTCTCTTGCTTTTTCTTGGAGTTTTAAAAGACTTTTAATGTAAGTATTGTGTATGCTTGTAATTTCTTTCATTAATACAAATATACCTAATGTTAGGTATTGTTTTGTATTCAATTAAATAGAATCTTTGTAAAACAATAATAAGTAACGTTTTTCCAACATTATAATATTTGAAAAGGAAAAAGAAGCTATGAAAGGAAGGGTTATTGTTAATTGTTTTTTGATTGAAAAAGGCTCGCAAAATGCGAGCCTTTTTAATGTTAAATAAAATAAATTTATTTCGTTTTATACTTATTCGAATAACGTTTAAAAAGTTTAGTTTGATGAGATTCTAAACTTATTTTTCTTCCTTGTATAAAAGCATTTGTTAGAATATTTGTTCTCATATCTAAAGCATCACCTTCAGAAATAAATAGTGTTGCATCTTTACCAACTTCTAATGTTCCTACAAGATTATCGATTCCTAAAATTTTTGCAGTATTAGATGTTAATAATTGTAAAGCAACTTCTTTATCTAAACCATGTGCTGCAAACGTACCAGCATAAAAAGGTAAGTTTCTAGTATTCATTCGTTCCATTTGTCCTTCCATACCAAGACTTACTAAAACACCTTTATCAGTTAATACTTTTGCAATGGTATATGTATAATCATACGCATCATCTTCGTTATTAGGGTTTCTATGTGGTCTATCTAAAATAACCGGAACCTTATTCTTTATTAATAAATCAGAGACTTTATCAGCTTCATTACCATGAACAATAACAAGATTATGAATACCTAATTCTTTAGCAATTGTTATTGCATCAGTAATTTCTCTTTGCCCATTAACATGTATAAATAATTTTTGATTTCCGTTAAATAAACCTTTTGTAGCCTCATAAGGCAAATGTTTTTTATCATTAGTACTTGCTAAATAGTTTTTTGCATTTGTAAAATAAGATTTTATTTTCTCTATTTTATCTGCGTATTTAGTATCTGGTTTTAGAGCAGGATCTTCACCTAACCACCATCTTCCACTAGTAAAACTCCCAGGCCAATTTATATGAATTGCATCATCTGTTTTAATAGAAGCATCTTCCCAGTTCCAAGCATCTAATTGTACAATAGAAGAAGTACCAGAAATTGTACCACCTCTTGGTGTAATTTGTGCCATTAAAACCCCATTTGGCCTCATGGATTCTATAATTTTACTTTCTGAATTATAAGCAATTATACTTCTTATATGCGGATTATTAATACCAATTTCATCCTCATCTACACTTGCTTTTACGGCATCAATTTCTACCAAGCCTAATGAAGAATTTGCAGCAATAAAACCAGGATATACATGTTTCCCTTTTGCGTTTATAACAGTTCCTCTTCTTGCAATTCTTGCATTTGCATTTCCTGCAAACACAATCTTACCTTCACTAAACATTATCAAAGAATTTTCTATGATTTGTCCGTTACCTAAATGAGCAGTTGCACCTTCTATAGAGTAATCTTCGGTTTGTTTATTTGCTGGAGTTTGTTGTGCTATTGTAGTTCCTACTAAAAAGAAACAAAGCAAACTATATATTATTTTTTTCATCGTTTTTTAGTTTTTAAGTTCTTCTGATGTATCACATTGAAAGTTTCTGTCTTTTCTTTTTACAGGTGTTTGTGTTTTTCCACCACCCATTTTTTCTTTCAACATCATATTTATTAGTTTGCTTTTTTCTTGTTTGATAGCTGTACGTTTTTTTAAATCTTCATCTCTATCAAAAAACACTTTACCTTCTATAATCGTTTTTTCAACTTTAGCGTAAATAGACATTGGATGATGGCTCCATAACACAACATCTGCATCTTTACCTACTTTTATACTACCAACTCTATTATCTATATGCAATAATTTTGCAGGATTTATAGTTACCATTTTCCAAGCTTCTAATTCAGAAATATTACCATATTTTACAATTTTTGCAGCTTCTTGATTTAGTCTTCTAGACATTTCTCTATCGTCTGAATTAATAGCAACAGTAACGCCTACATTATGCATAATTGCAGCATTAAATGGTATTGCGTCATTAACTTCATATTTATAAGCCCACCAATCAGAAAAAGTAGAACCACCAACACCGTGTTCAACCATTTTATCAGCAACTTTATATCCTTCTAAAATATGTGTAAACGTATTAATGTTAAAACCAAATTTTTCTGCAACCTTCATTAGCATATTAATTTCTGATTGTACATAAGAATGACAAGAAATAAAACGCTCTTTATTCATAATTTCTACCAAAGTTTCCATTTCTGCATCTTTTCTAAAAGGTTTTCCGCTTTTCTTTAAAACCTCATATTCTTGAGCTCTTGTAAAATAGTCTGTAAACATTTGTTCTACACCCATTCTTGTTTGTGGAAAACGAACTCCATTAGAATAACGAGATTGTTTTACATTTTCTCCTAATGCAAACTTTATAAACTTAGGAGAATTATTGTAAATCATTTCTTCTGCGTTTTCACCCCATTTTAATTTAATAATTGCAGAACGACCTCCAATTGGATTTGCAGAACCATGTAATATTTGAGCTGATGTTGTTCCGCCAGAAATATTTCTATAAATGTTAATATCATTAGGATCTACAACATCTTCAATTGTAACTTCTGCAGACGAGTTTTGTGCACCTTCATTAATTGCAGATGCAGCGATGTGAGAATGTTCATCTACAATACCAGCAGTTAAATGTTTACCTGTTCCGTTTACTTCAGTAGCATTTCTAAATTTTAAACCTTTACCAATTTTTTCAATTTTCCCATCTTTTAAAAGTACATCTGTATTTTTTAAAATACCATCATCTTCACTTGTCCAAACTGTTACGTTTTTAATTAAAATTGTTTCTGTTTTAGGTTGAGTAAAGTTTCCGAATCCAATATTGGGATAACTAACTGGTAAAATTGTAACTTCTTTATCTTTAGTTTTTTCCTTTTTAGATTTTTCTTTCTTATCAGATTTTTTAACCTGTATGCTTGCAGACCAAGAAGTTTTATTTCCTTCAGTATCAAAAGCATCACCTTGCATTACATTAGAAGCATTTATTGTTTTACCTAACATTCTCGTAAAACCAGTAGCTTCATTTAAAGTAATAGAAATCCAATCATTTTTAAAAGAGAATTTAGATTTTATTTTTTCATCTCCAACTTTAATAGTTCCGGTTTGTTTAGCACCTTTTCCGGTAATAGTTAAATCATAGTTCTTGTTGTTAACATATAACATATAACTACCATTAATGTCTCTAATAGTCATATCATTAATTACATTTTTATCACCCTGAACCCAGTTTTCATGAATTGTAGTTTTTGCATCAAAAATAGGACCAGAAGTAATTATAAAATTTGCGTAACTTCCTGTATTTAGGTTTCCAATAGAATTGTTACCAATAATATCTGCAGGAATTGTTGTTAATGCAGCAAGTGCTTTTTCTTTGTCAAAACCATATTTTATTGCTTTTTGTAAATTCTTATGAAAAGACTTTAATGATTTTAATTTATGAGTTGTTAATGCAAAATTAACTCCGTTTTTAGAAAGCACACTTAAATTTGATGGTTCTTGATTCCATTTGCGCATATCACGTAAAGAAATATGTTGTGCCAATAAGGGGTCTGATACATCATAAGCATTGCTAAAGTTAATTGGAATAATAAAATTAGCATTTGTAGATTTAATATCATTTATTCTCTCAAACTCTTCACCACTACCAACAATTGTGTATTGTACACCAAACTCATCTCCAACCTTATCTGCTCTTATAGCATCTAATACATTACCTGTTTCAAAAATTTGAAGTAAATTTTTGTTACTATTTAAAGCTTCTAAAGATAAATCTTTGTTTTTCATGTTTCCTTTTGCATACCAATCTGCATCATTATAAACCTGACGTAATAAAGCCATTGCACCCATTCTAGAACTTGGATACGCTTGTCTAGATTTTGCGCTTTTAGAAAATGATAAGTATTGTGCAGATTTTGTGTCTAAAATTCTATATGCATTTGAAGAATTAGGATTCAATGCAATAAGTAACCCATTTCCACGGATAATTCCATCATTTAAATGTGTGTTTACAACACCAAAACCAGCGTCAATTAAACTCTTTGCCTTTTTGGTATCGAATTTAAAATTTTCTATTGGGTTTGTTTCTGGTCTAATATGATCGTTCCAGTAATAACCCTCTCTATTTGAAGCGTACTGTGTAGTTCTAGAATTACTTCTAGTTCTTTTAGGTTTTGCAAGACCAAAATCTGAGTAAATATCAATAAAAGAAGGGTAAATTGTTTTCCCTTTTAAGTCTGTAATTTTTGTTCCTTTCGGAATTTTTATTGATTTACCAACACTAACAACTTTACCGTCTTTAATTAATAAAGTTCCTTTTTTAACAACTTTTGTAGGTGTTACATAAATAGTTGCATTAGTAAATGCAAAAGTTGAGTTTTCTGTAGTTTTTACTCCTTTGTCCGTAGGGAAGTAATCTTGTGCTTGTGAGACTGTTAGCGACAAAAAAAAGAGTAAGAAAAATAGTTTTTTCATGTAGTTTGATTTGTTTGAATTAGCTATAAATTTATAGATACCCTTTTTGATAAAAGAGTAATTAAAGTATTTTAACAAAAAATTAAGAAAATTAGATTTCTTTAGAAGCCTCAAAATAGGAGATTAGTAGGTCTACAACATAATTATAAGAGTCTACACCTTTGTGCTGTTTATTAGCTTTTAAGTAAGCATTATACCCTTTTTTTACTAGAGGTTCAAATGGGTTTTTATATTGTTGCCAAAAATGATAACTAGCATTAAAATCTTTAGAAATACCTTTATGTACAGTTTTCCACAGTTTTGATGATAAACTACTATCTCGTTTTCTAATTTCTGATATACAATACCCAAAAGCCATTCTATAACTAGCATATTTAAAGTAAATATTATTATTATAATTAGCCGCTAAAAAGCCAACAAAATTAGCTTCGTTTTCTGCAGCAAAACCTATTTGATGTGCCATTTCATGACATGTAGTTGTTGGATAACTAGTTTTTGGAACTCTATCATTTACTTGTGCTTCACCGGTTAATGGATTTAAATAGCCTGCAGTCCCATTATAAGATTGTAATAAACTCATTAAAGAGCTTTTTACAGAAGAATGTTGGTATTTTAATTGCGGAAAATCTTTAGATAGATTATTGTAACCAGCAACAGCCATTGTATACATTTCTTTTTGATGATATGGGTTTTGAACTTTTAAAGTATCATTTTTTGTGATTACTAATTGATAATAATTAAGCTTTTCAATAATATGTTCAGTAACTTTTAAAAGTTGTTCCGTGGTGTATTTATGTTGCTTATAGTTTAAGTTTTTTGCCAAAGGTTCTCGGTAATAATTTAACCCCCAAAAAAGGTAAAAGCAAAAATAGATAACCGATAAAACGGCTGTAAAATGGAAGAATTTTGGTATAAAATTTTTAAATCTATTTTTTATCAATCGATATAAAAAACGAATTAATACAAACAAACCAAATGCAATTAATAAATCGCCAAAAGAAAAGGGAATCCAACCTAAAAGAATTCTTAAAAAAGAAGAAATAGGAGGGTAAATTCCGTTTGAATAAAAACGTTCTATAAATGCAGGGTTTCTTGCCGCAACTTGCATTAATAATATTTGAATTGGCAATAATATTGCTATAATAATATGTTTTTTATTCCACTTCATTGTGGTAAAAATAGGAAATCAAAATAGAAGTTGACTGGTTATTAACAAGATAATAACATTTTTGTTTACAATAAATGTTCACAAATTAAAGTTTAGTTTTAGAAAGCAATTACATCCTAAAAAAGTACATTTGTAGAGATGGAAAAAACGACTCCTATAGCAGGTACAAAGATAGATAAATCGAGATTAATTAATCTTGAAAAAGGAAAGATTCCGCCACAAGCAGTAGAATTAGAAGAAGCTGTTTTGGGTGCAATGATGATTGATAAAAAAGGAATTGATGATGTAATTGATGTTTTAAGTTCAGATGCTTTTTACGATCAAAAGCATCAAGAAATTTATGCAGCTATATATGAGTTATTTCAAAATTCTGAACCTATAGATCTTTTAACAGTATCAAATTTGTTAAAAAAGAATGGGAAGCTAGAGTTTGTTGGTGGCGATTTTGCTTTAATTCGATTAACTCAAAAAGTAGCCTCTTCTGCACATATAGAGTTCCATGCTAGAATTATTTTACAAAAATACATTCAACGTAAATTAATATCAATATCTGCTGAAATTATTGAAAATGCATATGACGAAAGTACAGACGTTTTTGATTTATTAGATGATGCAGAGGCAAAACTATTTGAAGTTACACAAGGTAATTTAAAGAAAAGTTCTGAAGCTGCAGGTTCGTTGGTAAAACAAGCTTTAAAAAAGATTGAAGAAATTGGAGGGCAAGAAGGAATGTCTGGTTTGGCAACTGGTTTTACCAAACTTGATGCATTAACTTCTGGCTGGCAACCGTCTGATTTAGTTATTATAGCTGCACGTCCTGGTATGGGAAAAACTGCATTTGTAATTTCGATGGCAAAAAATATGGCTATAGATTTTGGTCATGGTGTTGCAGTCTTCTCATTAGAGATGTCTTCTGTACAGTTAATTACGCGTATGATTTCTTCAGAAACTGGTTTAACATCAGAAAAACTAAGAAAAGGAAATTTAGAACCACATGAATGGGAGCAGTTAAATGTAAAAGTAAAAAAATTATCTGATGCACCTATTTTTATTGATGATACTCCATCGCTTTCAGTTTTCGATTTACGTGCAAAAGCACGAAGATTAGTATCGCAACACAATGTTAGAATTATAGTTATTGATTATTTACAATTAATGACTGCTGGAGGAAAAGCAGGAGGGAATCGTGAACAAGAAATTTCTATGATTTCGAGAAACTTAAAAGCATTAGCAAAAGAATTAGAAGTACCAGTAATTGCACTTTCTCAATTATCTCGTGCAGTAGAAACACGTGGAGGATCTAAAAGACCTTTACTTTCTGATTTACGTGAATCTGGTGCAATTGAGCAAGATGCAGATATTGTATCGTTTATTTTTAGACCAGAATATTATGGAATGACAGAATGGGATGATGATGAACACACGCCATGTGAAGGACAAGGAGAGTTTATTGTTGCAAAACACAGAAATGGTGGTTTAGACAATATTCGTTTGAAATTTACAGGCCATTTAGCAAAATTCTCAGATTTAGAAGAAGGTTTTAGTTCAGAATTCCAGTCATCTATGAACGCAGATTTCCCAGAAGATCCTTTTGCAGGTTCTAATGAAGGAGGAGTTGAGCCTAAAGATGCTTTTGGTGGGGATGATGTACCTTTTTAGTTGATATAAAATATTATATAATTTATAACCTTAAATTAAATATATTTAAATACACACTTGCTTAAAAGCAATTGTGTATTTTAGTTTTTGAAATGAAAAAACTCCTAACAATATTAACTTTTTTTTTAATATCAAATTCAGTTTGGGCATCATTTATATATGTACCAATGAATGATGATAACCAAAGAAATCACTTAAAAGCATACGGAATTGTTTATTTCGGTTTAGAAGCCGGTTTAAAATCTAAATGGTTATTAAATTATGATGGAGGTGCGTTTTTAATAGAAAATAATAAAGCCATAGAAAATGAGTGTAAAATACGTGGTGTTTCTTATCAAATAATTTCTGATGCTAAAGCACAATTAATATTACAAGAAATTTCTGCTCCATCATCTAATCAAGATGCAGTAACTTTAGAAAAAGCACCCAAAATAGCTGTGTATTCTCCTAAAGATAAAATGCCTTGGGACGATGCAGTAACTATGGTTTTAACATATGCAGAAATACCTTTCGATGTTATTTATGACAAAGATGTTTTAGCAGATAAATTATTAATATACGAATGGTTGCATTTACATCATGAAGATTTTACTGGGCAGTATGGTAAATTTTATGGTTCGTTTAAAACTGCTCCTTGGTATATAGAAGCAAAGAAAAATGCAGAAAAACTAGCTACAGAATTAGGTTATAGTAAGGTTTCTGAAGAAAAGCTAGCAGTTGCAAAAAAAATTAGAGATTATGTTATTGGTGGCGGATTTATGTTTGCCATGTGTTCTGCAACAGATAGTTTTGATATTGCTTTGTCTGCAGAAGGAGTAGATATTGCAGAAGCAATGTTTGATGGTGATGCTTCAGAACCTGGTTATCAAAATAAAATAAACTATAATAAAACGTTTGCTTTTAAAGACTTCGATTTGGTAAGAAGACCTACATTATATGAGTTTTCTTCTATTGATATGACTCGTAAACGTAAGATTCCAAAAACATCAGATTATTTTTCTTTGGGAGAGTTTTCTGCAAAATGGGATCCTGTGCCAACAATGTTAACTCAAAATCATACTGTTTTAGTAAAAGGTTTTATGGGGCAAACTACATCTTTTGATAGAAATACAGTAAAAACTAACGTGTTAGTTTTAGGAGAGAATAGAACAAATAGAGAAGCACGTTATATTCATGGTACAAAAGGTAAAGGAATGTTTACTTTTTATGGAGGTCATGATCCAGAAGATTATACACATAGAGTAGGAGACCCTAAAACGGAATTAGATTTGCACCCAACATCACCTGGTTACCGTTTAATATTAAATAATGTATTGTTTCCTGCTGCAAAAAAGAAGAAGCAAAAAACATAAAAGTATATTCTTTTTTTGATATTTTTATCCATTATTTAAAGGTAAAATTTGTCAAATAATAATAATCAAATAAATATTTGTAAAACTGAATACAAATTCAATCTCTTTTGTATTTTTGTCAGCAAGAAAAACAAAACCATAAAATGGCAACAACGCAACAATTACAAGATTTTACACAACAAGTTCGTAGAGATATATTACGTATGGTTCATAAAGTAAATTCTGGTCATCCAGGAGGTTCTTTAGGGTGTGCAGAATTTATTACATGCTTATATCAAGAAGTAATGGATTATTCTACAGACTTTAGTATGGACGGAAAGAATGAAGATTTATTTTTTCTTTCAAACGGGCATATTTCTCCTGTATTTTATAGTGTTTTAGCGCATAGTGGATTTTTTCCAGTAGAAGAGTTATCTACCTTTAGATTGTTAGATTCTCGTTTACAAGGGCATCCAACAACTCATGAAGGTTTACCTGGTGTAAGAATTGCATCTGGTTCTTTAGGACAAGGAATGTCTGTTGGTTTAGGAGCTGCACAAGCTAAAAAATTAAATGGAGATGATAAAATAGTTTACACTTTACATGGTGATGGTGAATTGCAAGAAGGTCAAAACTGGGAAGCAATTATGTATGCATCTGCAAAAAAAGTAGACAACCTTATTTGCACAATTGATTTAAATGAAAAACAAATTGATGGTACTACTGATGAAGTTTTAGCTATGGGAAGTCTTAGAGCTAAATTTGAAGCTTTTGATTGGGATGTAATTGATGTTAAAAAAGGAAATGATGTTGATGCAATTTTAGCTGGTTTAGCTGAAGCAAAAGCCTTAACAGGTAAAGGAAAACCAGTTTGTATACTATTGCATACAGAAATGGGGAATGGAGTAGATTTTATGATGCATACTCATGCGTGGCATGGTAAAGCACCAAGTGATGAACAATTAGAAAATGCTTTATCTCAAAACCCTGCAACTTTAGGAGATTACTAAATATTTGAATCTTAAGATTCTTAAATTATATTTTATAAAGCCTTTCAATTTTTTTTGAAAGGTTTTTTTTTATGCTTTTATTTAGATTTTAACTGTAAGAATACTTTTATCTTTACAACTAATAAGTTGAAGTTTTTCAATTTTTGAATCGTTTAATTTTTCAATCTTTTAATTCACATATGAAAATAGGTATTGTTTGTTATCCAACTTTTGGAGGAAGTGGAGTAGTAGCTACAGAATTAGGAATGGCATTAGCAGATAATGGTCATGAAGTACATTTTATTACTTATAATCAACCTGTTCGATTAGATTTTTTATCACATAAATTACATTTTCATCAAGTTTTAATAGAAGAATATCCACTTTTTCAATATCAACCATATGAATTAGCGTTGTCTAGTAAGATGGTAGAAGTTGTAGAAAAACACCAATTAGAAGTTTTACATGTACATTATGCAATACCACATGCATATGCTGCATACATGGCAAAACAAATGTTACTAGAAAAAGGTATTTATGTAAAAGTGGTTACTACTTTACACGGTACAGATATTACTTTAGTAGGAAGTCATCCAACCTATAAAACGGCCGTAGAATTTAGTATAAATAACTCAGATGTTGTTACAGCGGTTTCTAATAATTTAAAACAAACTACAAATCAACTCTTTAATATAAATAAGGATATAAAAGTAGTTTATAATTTTATTGATGTAGAAAAATATAATAAAGCAGAAGATGAGGAATGTAAAAGGAATGCTCTAGCAAAACCAAATGAAAGGATTTTAACACATATTAGTAATTTTAGATCTGTTAAAAGAGTTGAAGATGTAATTAAGGTATTTTATGAAGTTCAAAATGAAGTTCCTTCAAAGCTTTTAATGATTGGTGAAGGACCAGATAGAGCAAAAGCAGAAATTTTAACAAAGAAGTTAGGTATTACAAGTAAAGTGTTCTTTTTAGGAAATAGTACAGAGATTGCTAAAATTTTATGTTATTCAGATGTGTTTTTATTGCCATCCCAAACAGAAAGTTTTGGTTTGGCAGCTTTAGAAGCAATGGCAGCAGGTACAGCTGTTATTTCTACAAACACAGGTGGTTTGCCAGAAGTAAATATACACGGTGAAACTGGTTTTTTAAGTAATTTAGGAGATGTTAGTGATATGGCCAAAAATGCTATTTCCATTTTAAAAAGCGATGCTATTTTAGAGCGTTTTAAGCAAAATGCGAGAGTACATACAAAAAAGTTTTCTTTAGAAAATATATTACCAGTTTATGAAGATATTTATAAATCGTGTTATAAAAATAAAGTATAAAAAAAGCTCAAACTTTAAAGTTTGAGCTTTTTTTATATCTAAAAAAGTGGAGTTCTTATTTTCCAAAAAGACCACCTAACATTCCACCAATTCCATCACCAGAGTTGCTTTTGTTACCACCTAAAAGCATACCTGCTACATCGTCAACAACACTTCCATCACCGTCAGCATCTAATATTTTT